>NZ_LZHJ01000028.1:0-113195 GCF_001690815.1 Gilliamella sp. GillExp13
AGAAAGTCAGCGTCCAATCAATCTATAACTATCTTTATCAAAATAAAGCGCGCTATGAACAATTCAAACCTTATCTAAGGCGAAAAGGCAAAGCCTATAGGCATTGTAAGGCACCGAGTATTAAAGAAGGAGACCGCCGTTATAAACGGTCAATTAAACAACGTCCAAGTTATGTAGAAAGCCGGAAAACGCGAGGACATTGGGAGGGAGATACGATTATTAGCCGTAAAGACAAGCAAGCATTGGTGACATTAGTTGAACGCAAAACAGGGCTAGTATTAATTGGGCGCCTCAATCAACGTACCGCCTCCGAAACGAGAGATATGATAATAAAATTGCTAACGCCGTTTGAAAAAATGGTTAAAAGCATCACCATTTGATAATGGAACCGAATTTAATTATCATCATGCTATTGAGTATTATTTAAACACCACCGTGTACTTTGCGGAGCCTTATAAAAGCTGGCAAAGAGGCACAAATGAAAACACCAATGGCTTAATACGTCAGTTTATACCTAAGTCAGCGGCCATTTCATTAGTTGACGACAAACAGATAAAGAAAATACAATATCTATTGAACACACGCCCAAGAAAACGGCATAAGTTTAAAAGCCCTGCCGATTTTTATTCTAAGGAGTTAAGAAGAATTGCACTTCATGGTGTAATCTAGGAATTTAAAAGTGGCATTCCTAACAAAAAGAACTTTGTTTGTAATTCATCAAGCATTATTACCATCATAAATTTAATTAATAAACTTAATAAAAAAGAGAAGAAAAAAATAGCTTTTGTTTTATGTGATGGTGGCAATAGTAACCAATATGGTTTAAAAATGTTGGAAAGCTATTCTAACCAAATGAAAAACAAAAAATTTATTTTTATCGATAGTATTGGCAATGGTAACGAGTTGATATTTCTAAAACCGCAACAATCAAATCTACAACTAGAAAATATTACTTTTTACAGTGGCAAAATGGAAACACAACTACCTAATTACATCATGATCACATCGGGTGATATAGATGAAAATGGTAAAATTGTTATAAAAAATGCCCATAGCGCAAAAGATAACTACTTGTCCGATAAAGTGATAAACAAACATACTAAATCGCTGCTTGAAATAAGTCGAGCATTGATAAGTAGCGATAATGATAAATAGTAGAGGTAACGTTATTGTGAAGATAAGAAATCACCCCAACCAAAATAATTAGGTAGGGGTGATATATCAATTAATGTGCAGCGCCTTTAGGTGCACCAATCGGTAAAACTGTACGACCGAATTGCTCATTAATCACTTCTGCCATTGCTAGATAAACAGCACTTGCTCCACAAATAATGCCTTCAAAACCTGCAATATGAATAATGCCATGGTTACCTGAAATATTACCAATAGCTAATAAAGCAAATAAAACGGTTAAACTAGCAAAAACAAATTGTAATGCGCGGTTGCCTTTTAATGTACCAATAAACATAAAGCCAGTAAAAATTCCCCATAATGCAAGGAAAATACCAACAAAAGTGGCATCTGATGGCACTGTTGCTGGTGAAGTTGGTAAATACCAAATACCCACTAACGCAATCCAAAAGAAACCATAAGAAGTAAATGCCGTTGTACCAAACGTATTACCTTTTCGAAATTCTAAAATGCCAGCAATGACTTGCGCAAGGCCTCCATAAAAAATACCCATTGAGACAATTACTGTCATAGCAGGAAAAAATCCAGCATTATGAATATTTAATAAAATTGTTGTCATACCAAATCCCATTAAGCCAAGAGGGCCAGGATTTGCAAGTTTTGTTTGTTCCATAAGGATCCTATAAATTAAGTAAGATGATTAAAGAGCGGCAATAATAAGTGTAGAAAACGCTATAATCAAGGTTTTAGAAAAATTATTTTTTTTTGCCCCTTGATATTAATAATAACGTTCCCATTTATGTGAAAACAAAAAGCATTTCTTTGTGAAGTAAAGGATTGAAAATTAAAATTTAAGACTTATATACAAGAAATAAAATACAGGTTTTGAGGAGAAAAGATTATGGGTAAAATTATTGGTATTGATTTAGGTACAACAAATTCATGTGTTGCTGTAATGGACAATGGTCAAGCAAAAGTATTAGAAAACGCTGAAGGCGATCGTACAACCCCCTCCATTATTGCTTACACACAAGATGGAGAAATCTTAGTTGGTCAACCAGCAAAACGTCAAGCAGTAACCAATCCACAAAATACACTATTTGCAATTAAACGTTTAATTGGTCGTCGTTTTGAAGATGCCGAAGTACAACGTGACGTTAGCATCATGCCATATAAGATCGTAAAAGCTGACAATGGCGACGCATGGGTTGATGTTAAAGGTCAAAAAATTGCACCACCACAAATTTCTGCTGAAGTATTGAAAAAAATGAAGAAAACAGCAGAAGATTATCTTGGTGAAGCGGTGACTGAAGCGGTTATTACTGTACCTGCTTATTTTAACGATGCGCAACGTCAAGCAACTAAAGATGCTGGTCGTATTGCAGGACTTGATGTAAAACGTATCATCAACGAACCAACAGCTGCAGCGCTTGCTTATGGTTTAGATAAAGATGTAGGTAACCGAACTATAGCGGTTTATGACCTTGGTGGTGGTACATTTGATATTTCTATTATCGAAATCGACGACGTTGATGGCGAAAAAACCTTTGAAGTATTAGCAACAAATGGTGATACTCACTTAGGTGGTGAAGATTTTGACTCACGCTTAATCAATTATTTAGTTGACGAATTTAAACGTGAACAAAACTTCGATCTAAAAAATGATCCGCTAGCAATGCAACGATTAAAAGAAGCGGCAGAAAAAGCGAAAATTGAATTATCATCAGCGCAACAAACTGATATTAATTTACCTTATATCACTGCTGATGCAAGTGGTCCAAAACATTTAAATATTAAAGTGACTCGCGCTAAATTAGAATCATTAGTAGAAGATTTAGTTAAACGTTCAATGGATCCTGTAAAAACAGCATTACAAGATGCAGGTCTTTCTGTTTCTGACATTAAAGACGTTATTCTTGTTGGTGGGCAAACTCGTATGCCAATGGTTCAAAAAGCGGTTGCTGACTTCTTTGGTAAAGAGCCACGTAAAGATGTAAACCCTGACGAAGCGGTTGCTGTTGGTGCGGCTGTTCAAGGTGGTGTACTTGGTGGTGATGTTAAAGATGTTTTATTACTTGATGTAACTCCATTGTCTTTAGGTATTGAGACTATGGGTGGTGTAATGACAACTTTAATTGAAAAGAACACAACTATTCCAACAAAACATAGTCAAGTGTTCTCAACAGCTGAAGATAATCAATCAGCAGTAACCATTCATGTATTACAAGGCGAACGTAAACGTGCGGGTGATAATAAATCATTAGGTCAATTCAACCTAGACGGTATTCAACCTGCACCTCGCGGTATGCCACAAATTGAGGTTACTTTTGATATTGATGCTGACGGTATTTTACATGTATCAGCTAAAGACAAAAACACTGGGCGTGAACAAAAAATTACGATTAAAGCCTCTTCAGGATTAAGTGAAGAAGAGATTCAAAAAATGGTAAACGACGCAGAAGCAAATGCTGATGCAGACCGTAAATTTGAAGAACTAGCTCAAACTCGTAATCAAGCAGATCATCTAGTTCATTCAACACGTAAACAAGTGACTGAAGCAGGTGAGCAGTTATCAGCTGATGATAAAAAAGCAATTGAAGATGCTGTAAGTGCTTTAGAAGTTGCCACTCGTGGCGAAGATAAAGCAGAAATTGAAGCGAAAATTACTACATTAATGGAAGCTTCTAAAAAATTGCTTGAATTAGCACAACAACAAGCTCAAGCAGCTCAAGGTGCGGAATCAAATAGCGGAAGCCCTACTGCGCAAGATGATGTTGTTGATGCAGACTTCAAAGAAGTTGATGATAATAAAAAATAATCATTAGTTACTATGTTTTTTAATGAGTTATTCCAACAAGTTTTAAACATGTAATACATTAAACGGGCGAGAGGTAACTCAAGCCCGTTTAGTTGTTTATGAAAACAGATAAAAATAAAGGTTAATTATGGCGAAGAAAGATTATTATGAAACATTGGGCGTTAGTAAAAGTGCCAGTGAAAGTGAGATAAAAAAAGCCTATAAACGCCTAGCCATGAAATATCATCCTGATAAAAATCAGGATAACAAAGCTGAAGCTGAAGAAAAATTCAAAGAAGTTAAAGAAGCTTACGAAGTCCTAACCGATCCGCAAAAAAAGGCGGCTTATGATCAATATGGCCATGCTGCTTTTGAACAAGGTCAAGGCGGTGCAGGAGGCTTTGGTGGATTTGGCGGCGGAGCTTTTGACGATATATTCAGTGATTTCTTTGGTGGTGGTCGAGGTCGTGGACAAACTGCATCTCGCGGCAATGACTTACAATACAATATCACACTAACATTAGAAGAAGCTGCTGCAGGTGTTAGTAAAGAAATTAAAGTCCCAACATGGGTAAGCTGTGATACTTGCCATGGACAAGGAACCGAAAAGCCTTCTGATGTGGTAACGTGTAACACATGTCATGGTGCTGGTGTTGTACAAATGCGCCAAGGCTTTTTTGCTGTGCAGCAAGAGTGCCCAACTTGTCATGGTCGTGGTAAAGTAGTTAAAAATCCATGTAAAAAATGTCACGGTGAAGGCCGAGTACAAAAAACAAAAACATTATCTGTTACTATTCCTGCTGGTGTTGATACAGGAAATCGTATCCGACTTTCTGGTGAAGGTGAAGCTGGATTAAATGGTGCGCCATCTGGTGATTTATATGTACAAGTACAAGTCAAACCACATGCTATTTTTGAGCGAGATGGTACAAACTTACATTGCGAAATTCCAATCAATATTGTATTAGCATCACTTGGTGGCGAAGTTGAAGTGCCAACACTTAATGGCAAGGTCAGCTTAACAATTCCTGCTGAAACTCAAACAGGAAAAATGTTCCGACTACGAGGCAAAGGCATAAAATCATTGCGTGGTAATGCTGTCGGTGATCTTTACTGCCATGTTGTAGTTGAAACACCAGTTAATTTAACCAGTAAACAAAAAGAGTTACTAAAGGAGTTAGGTGAAAGCTTTAAAGCTGATAAAAACTCTAAACACAGTCCCAAAGAAAAAAGCTTCTTTGACAAAGTGAAAAAGTTTTTTGGTTAATTGGATATAGTAAAAGCACGATTGAACAGTAAAATCACTTGTTCAATCGTGTGTTAGCCAACATTAACACCTCTACACCCATCCCTATTTATTCACAAAAACAAAAAACTTTTAGGCAAAAATTAGTTAATGCAGGTATTAACTTTATTAAAGTTTTTGGTGTTTTTTAGCCAAATTAACCGTTTATGCAATTATTTCGTTTTTACAACGATCCTGTTTTTTGCTTGCGATATTTTTCGGTCAAAATTGCGACATAAAACTTACCGTCAGTTTCTCGGGATAGATGTAAAGCGTATGGTTTATAGCTCCATATTTTATCCCCTACTATGTTTTTATATTCTTCTTTACCATATTTTTGGGTTAATTCTTTATAAACTTTCTGCTCTATTTCTGCTGCGTATGCCATTTTTTTATAAACATTGAACACAACCAATTGGGTAGGGTTACGCTCTAAGTCATCTTCAAGTCTAATTGTTAATTTTTCGTCTTGATTGTTGGCATTTAAAGTTATTTCATAGCTTTTGATTGTGCCTTCAATTATTGATTTTTTGCCTATTTTTGATGGCGGTAATCGCATTTTCATTTCACTAATTTTTATGTCATTTTCAGAAAGGTGATATTTGTTTTTGAGTAATTCAACCAGTTCCGGTTCGGTTATTCCAAACTTAACCCCTGCAAGTTCAAGGTTTTCCGCCTGCTCTTTTGTTAAACCATCAGTCTAACAGGTTGGGATGCAAAATAACAAAGCAAGGCTAAGCTGATAAATATAAAAGTTTTTCAATATGTTAAAATATTTTTCAGAAGGTTAATTTGCTATAACCTTTAAATCTTTTGCAAGAAGTTTATTCGAAAAAATAGCTAGAGCTTTAACAAGCAGCTATGCTCTCACTGATTTAAAAAATCAGCTTATTAAGTAACTAAAAATAAGAAACTAAATAAAATACTTGAATAAGTAGTAGATATGATGTTATGCACTATAATTCTAGATACTGGCAAATCTATGTCTTGAATCTTTTTAGAACATTTTCAAAATAATTTGAAGTTAGCACTAAATTACAACAAGATAATGCTATTGATTTAACACTTTAGTCTGATATTGATAATCATATTGCTGAATATTATATCGTTAATATTTTAATTAATTATCTTATTAGATGATTAATAGTTATAAAATTTAAATGAATATAGTGTATTATTAATACTAGTTTTGTATGATTCTTATTGAGTTGATAGGGTAAAGTATATGTTTTTCAAAAAGTTTTGGAAAAATCACCGCCTGATATTAAAAACACACCAAAAGAGCAACAAAGCTCACAAGATCATTTAAGTGCGATGATTCGAGATTTTTGGCAACAGGTAAAAAATTCTGAACAATCTCTTAATGAACTTGATATTTTAGATATAATGAAAAACATTAATAATCTATTATATGAAAATCAGTTAGATGTCATTGCTGAAATTACTGTAGGGGATACTAAGAAACATAAAATTCTTTTTACTGCGGATGGAAAAATTGAACGCTTCGAATATGTAATAGAAATTTCCCGACAAGCACCTGATCTTCAGTTTTTCGAAGTAGAAGCATTTCGTCAGCGCATTAATAATGTAGATACATTTGTTATAAAATCTAAAGAGAGTTCTTTTTCATTAGGTGCAACTGATTTATTAATTCAATACAAAGAAAGTTGTCGTAAAATATCTATCGGTATTATGTTTGCTAAGACAGTCCCTGAAAATATGATAAAACAGGCAGAAACGATGGCATTAGTCTATCTCGATCATCTATTAGGTGAATATGATTTTGCTGTTAGAGTAGAAGCTGTTGATTTTTTAAAGATAGATCAGAGTGCTACCACAATTCCTGCTAACCAATTTGTAACTATTTTTGAACGGTCATGGAAAGAAGATTTAAAACATACCGGTATATTTAATATTCAAGAAGATCAATGGATTGTATTTGAATTAACAGATCTTAAAATGTTAGTGCATCGTAATGAAGCGGCTAATTCTTTGTTAGGACATGAAAATTATTGTTATGCACTTAATGTTATAGTTGATGTTGATAGTAAAGAGACACTTTCACTTGTTTATGAATTAGAAGATGCTATTAATTTTGCTTTACGTGCTGATGAGCAAGGAATTCATTGCCAAAACAGTTTTAGTGAAGGTGTAAGAAATATGCTATGGTATGTAGGAAATAAACAGTCAGTACTCCAATTAGTTAAACAAATAACAAACTAACCGATCGGTCGGGAAAAACTTACTTTCATTAGGAAACCACAGCGTAAATTTTTTTCAGCTATATCGTTTAATACCAAAGTAATCATCCAATAACTTAGGTTGATAATAGTAAGAGCTCATGACAATTGGATTGATTTAGTGGCTTGTAGCTCTTTTGCCCATGTTTTTGTTCCTTGATGGGCATACATTCTTTTATGATTTCTTCCTGAAGCTGTGATTTTAAATTTAATTCGGCAAACATCTGTTTAATTTTGTGATTTTCGGTCTCAAGTTCTTTTAAGCGTTTGATATCTGAACTTTCTACTCCACCGTATTTTTTCCGCTATTTATAAAAGTTAAATTACCCATATCATATTTTCGGCAATGGTTATAGTATACTATCCATTTTTTAAGCATAACCACCGCTTTCTATTCGCATTACACTCGGAATTATTGCATAATACAGAGCGTATAAACTATAAAAATTGAGTTAGGAATAATTATGGAACTTCTTTGTCCAGCGGGATCTTTACCATCATTAAAAGTGGCCATTGATAATGGCGCTGATGCTGTTTATATTGGTTTGAAAGACGATACCAATGCCCGTCATTTTGCTGGTTTAAATTTTAATGAAAAGCGATTGATTGAAGCTTCTGATTATGTACACAAACACGGCAAAAAATTGCATATTGCTATTAATACTTTTGCCCATCCAGAAAATTTTCAGCGTTGGCAATATGCGGTTGATACTGCGGCTAATATTGGTGCTGATGCTTTAATTATTGCCGATCTTGCTATGCTTGATTATGCGGCTGAAAAACACCCTAATCTTGAGCGTCATGTTTCTGTACAAGCGTCGTCGACCAATGAGGAGTCGATTAAGTTTTACTATAATAATTTTCAGGTACATCGCATTGTTTTGCCACGCGTACTTTCGATGCATCAAGTTAAACAGTTATCACAAGTTTCGCCAGTTCCGCTTGAAGTGTTTGCTTTTGGTAGTTTGTGTATTATGGCGGAAGGTCGATGTTATTTGTCATCTTACTTAACTGGCGAATCCCCTAATACCGTTGGCGCTTGTTCGCCTGCCAAATTTGTTCGTTGGGAAGAAACTGAGAAAGGACTGGAATCAAGACTGAATAATGTGTTAATTGATTGCCACAAGAAAGGCGAGAACGCAGGTTATCCAACGCTATGTAAAGGTCGTTATTTTGTTGGTCAGGAGCTTTATCATCCTATCGAGGAGCCAACAAGTTTAAATACCATTGAGCTATTGCCTGAACTGTTTGCTGCTAATATCGCATCGGTCAAAATAGAAGGTCGTCAGCGTAGCCCAGCTTATGTCGAGCAAGTGACAAAAGTATGGAGACAGGCTATCGATCGCTATAAGGCTAATCCGCAATCTTTCCAAGCCGAACAACGCTGGATCGATACGCTTGGTTCGGTGTCAGAAGGAACACAAACAACATTAGGCGCTTATCACCGTAAATGGCAATAAGGTGTGAGTTAGCAATAGGTAATGTGCTAACAGCATCAACGTAAATCATTGAGAAAGATCTAACATAAATATAGTGAGCAAAACCATGAAATACGCATTAGGACCAGTACTTTATTATTGGCCTAAAACTGAAACAGAAGCTTTTTATTATGCCGCCAAAGAGAGTCAAGCGGATATTATTTATATGGGCGAAACGGTTTGTACCAAGCGCCGTGAAATGAAAGTACCAAACTGGATTGAATTAGCAAAAGAGATTGCTAAATCCGGTAAACAGGTAGTGCTTTCTACATTAGCTTTACTTGAAGCACCATCAGAATTAAATGACTTACGCCAATTGGTTAATAATGGGGAGTTTTTAGTCGAAGCAAACGATTTAGCTGCCATTAATGTTGCGCATGAGCATAAATTACCCTTTGTTGCAGGTCCGGCTATTAACTGTTATAACGCTTTAACTTTAAAATTATTACAAAAACAAGGTATGGTTCGCTGGTGTATGCCGGTTGAGCTTTCTCGTGATTGGTTGAGTAATGTGCTTAAACAGTTTGAGAGTTTAAATATCGCACGAAATTTTGAAGTTGAAGTGTTTAGTTATGGTTATTTACCTTTAGCTTATTCAGCTCGCTGTTTTACCGCAAGATCGGAAGATAAGCCTAAAGATAAATGCGAAACTTGTTGTATTAACTATCCTGTTGGACGTGAGGTGTTTTCACAAGAACAACAGAAAGTATTTGTGTTAAACGGCATTCAGACTCAAAGCGGTTATTGTTACAATTTGGGAAATAATCTAAAAGAGATGAAAGGGTTGGTTGATATCGTTAGGATTTCACCACTTGGTATTGAAACACTTGATATTATTAAGCAGTTTAAAGCTAACGAGGATGGATTAAATCCACTACAAATTGAACATAACCGAGATTGTAATGGTTACTGGAATGGGATTGCCGGACTTGAACTTACCCAATAAGCATTTTCTGCCTGAACAGTTTCGGGCAAATTTTCCTGCACTTAATAGTGAAAGCGTATATCTTGATTCGGCAGCAACAGCACTTAAACCGCTATCAATGATTGATGCGACACTTGTGTATTATGCCCAGAATACTGCTACTGCAAAACGTAGTTTACACCAAGATGCTTTGCAAGTAACTGCAACAATTGATAAGGCAAGACAAAATGTTGCCGATTTGGTTCACGCTAATAGTAGTGCTGACATTATCTGGACACGGGGTGCAACTGAGTCAATTAACTTAATTGCGCAAAGCTATGCTCGATCGCTGTTACAACCTGATGATGAAATTATTGTGAGTGAATTAGAGCATCATAGTAATTTGTTACCTTGGTTGATTGTGGCTAAGCAAACGGGGGCTAAAGTCGTTAAGTGGTCGTTGGATGTTAATGAGTTATCGTCGCTAATGTCAGCTAAGACCAAGATTGTTGCAGTGACTCAAATGTCAAACGTAACTGGATTTTGTCCTGATTTAGCTACAATAAGCAACATTGTTCATCAATATGATGCGGTTTTAATGGTGGATGGTGCGCAAGGTGTTGTTCATCATGCAATTAATGTTAACCAATTAGATATCGATTTTTATGCCTTTTCTACCCATAAATTGTATGGTCCAACGGGGCTTGGCGTTTTATATGGTAAAAAGGCATTACTTGAGCTAATGTCGGTTTGGCATGGTGGCGGTAAAATGCTAAAAAGTGCTTCGTTTGATGATTTTATTCAAGAAGATCTTCCTTATAAATTTGAAGCTGGTACGCCTAATATTGCAGGTATTGTTGGTTTTAATTCCGTACTTGAGTGGTTAAAAAGTTGGGATAATGAGCAAGCTGAAAACTACACAAAACAGCTAGCTTATTATGCAAAATCACAACTAAACCAATTTGCCGATATTCAATTTTATAGTGTGGATGATAGCCCGATAATCACTTTTAATATCAATAATATTCATCATAATGATATTGCTATTTTGTTAAGTGAACAAAATATTGCCATCCGTACTGGTGAGCTTTGTGCCCAGCCTTTGATGAATAAATTAGGATGCCACGGAGCGGTTCGTGTTTCATTGATGCCATATAATAATCAGCAAGATGTGGATAAATTTATTTCAGTATTGCAAAATGTAATTGAAATATTAGTGTGATTTTATACTGAAACGTATAGTTTCCTGAAACTTTTTTACAAACATTTAACCGTAAATAGGTCAATATTATGCTATCACAGCAAAGCTTAGCCGAATTATTCACAAAGCAACATAATTGGCAAGATCGTTATCGACAGTTAGTGATGTTAGCAAAGCAATTGCCTGATTTTCCTGAAGAGCAAAAGACAGCGCAAAATCAAGTCAATGGCTGCGAAAACCGAGTTTGGTTGACTTATCAAAAACAGACAGATGATACCTATGTTTTTAGTGGTGATAGTGAAGGTCGAATAGTGAAAGGATTATTGGCAATCTTAATTATTGTCGCTAATAATAAAACAGCGCAAGAAATTGCTATGCTCAATTTTCGAACCTTATTAAGCCAACTGAAAATTTCTGATGAGTTAAGCCAATCTCGTTTGCAAGGGCTTACTAAATTAATTGAGCGCATTAAATCAGTTGTATAAAAAAGGGGGCTAATCGCCCCCCCTGTCTTTTGTATAGTCACTATTTAATCTTCAGTATACGTATATAGTGTGATCACTTTTTTTACACCACGGACTTTACTTGCAATTTCGGCTGCTACTTTACCTTCTTCTGACGTAACAATACCAATTAAGAAAACTTCGCCGTTTTCAGTTACTACTTTAATTTTGCGAGCTTTTGTTTTGGCATCTAAAACTAACTGAGATTTAACTTGAGTCGTTATCCATGTATCATTGGTAATAGTCCCTGCACCAACAGGCTCTCCAATACGAATTTGGTTATAGACTTTTTTTACTCCTTCAACTTGATAAGCAAGACTTTCAGCTTTTTCAACTTGTTCATTATTTGCTTGTCCAGTTAACAGAATATTACTGCCATAAGCACTCGTAACGATACGAGAGCCAATAAAAAATGGTCCATTATTTTTTATTTTCATGCTCATGCGTGAACTAAGTGTTGTATCATCAACTTGAGTACCCGCAGTACGAGGATCGGTTGCAACTTTTGCCGTAGCCCCTGCACCAATTCCTATAACGGCAGCAACGCAGCCTTGTAATGTTAATGCGCAAGAAATTAACATTACTATTAAGCTAACTTTTTTCATTATAACTCCTTATGATTTATTACTCTGTAATAATCAAATTCCAATAAATTGTTTGTATTATGCCTTGTAGATATTGATTTGCAAATAATTTTATGATTTATGCTAGCTTATAGCAGTATTTATATTTTATTAAACTTAACCACACCATAAATTTCTGTTTGAATTTCAATTGTTATTTTAGTGTAAAACCTGCTATCTTTTGGTAATAAATAAAATAAATTAGATGATTGGAATACAAATATGAATCAAGATTGTGTTGATTGGCTATATGGTTTATCTGCACCAATGGTTGTAATAAACATAGAAAATGGAGCTAGTTATACTTCGCCATTTTTTTATCCAGATCGAGATTTTGTTGATATGAAAGAGAGTTGGGCTATTGATTCCCGTGAAACTTTACTTAACTGTGTGTTCGGCATGGTTGATGATGGGCACGCTTCAGCATTGTCTAAATATTATTTGATGTATTCTCGACTTTCCGAATTTGATTGGTATGACCATTATCAAGAACAAGATGACTATCAAAAAGTTTTGCTTGATTTTGTCAAACAAAGCTTTTCTGTGTGTGGTACTGCAGGTATCCGTAGTTGGGATTATGCTCGAATGGGATATATCTTACGAAATGGTATTACTAATAAATATATCACCGAACAAGAGGCCTTATGGATCCTTTCTCGAATAGGACTCCGTTGTCAATATTATTATAGAAACTGGCACCATTACTTTACAGGCTGGTTTGTTGGTTATCAATATTGGATATCACTCAATAGCAAAGAAGACTTAGAAACATTACGCTGTGAATTGACTCGAGCATCACGCGCTCATACCATGGCAAATTTACATGAAGATAAAGATGCCCCACATAATCGTTTATCTTGGTATATAGATATTGAAGAACTAGAAAAACCTGAGTCACTAATGGAGTATGATTGGTCATGAATGAAAATATTTGGCAACTGTTAGGCATTGAAAAAACAACCGTTCAAGTGGCTATTCGTCAAGCATATCGAGCACAATTACCTTCATATCATCCTGAAACTGATCCCGATGGTTTTAAAGCATTACGCGAAGCCTATGAGTCAGCAATAAAATATGCACAATCGCCCGAAACAATGGCCGATGAACCTAAGTCTGAATCAGAACAACAAGAAGTATCAGTATCCTTAACAGAAGAACAGCTTAAAGCCAATGAAATTTGTGAGGCTTATCAAACATTGTTAGATGATCCTCGACGCTGTTTTAATGTTAACGAGTGGCAAAAATTTATTGGTTCATTTTATGACTACTCAATGGCAGTTATTGATTCTGTAAAATGGCGATTGCTAGAAATAAGTTATGAATCAAAAAATATATCAGAGTCATGTGTCAAACTATTAGCTGATAGTTTACGTTGGCGACAACAGCTAATGATCCAATTTACCGATGATTTTGAAAAGTATGATAGTTATTTAAATCATATTGATCGCGGTGATTTATTTGATTACACATGTTTGCCAACAACCAATAAAACACTACAAAATGCAACTATCGATTATATATATAATGCCAAATGGTTATTTTGGGAACGTAGATCAGAAGATGTTTATGCATTTTTAGCTCAAGATACCATTATTTATCTTCCTGATGATAAGAAATTTATGCTCGAATTTGCTCATTGGCATAGTACTGCGAGCCTAAAAAATCAATCTATTTTAGATTATGCTTTAAAATGCATTGCCGAAGGCGATAAAGATGAAAATATTATTATCGAGTGGAAATATATTGCCGCTATCCAATATAGTTTGCTCGAAGATAAACAAAATGCCTTACAAGCTTGGTTAGAGTTGTACTATTCAGGTCATTATCAACAAAAAGCAGAAGGTTGGATAGTGGGGTGGTGTTTTTATTTTGAAAAAAATTACTTACCATTATTAGTTATGGCTCTTAATAATTCTTACTGTATTGTTATAAATAATACTGAAAATTATTTAAATGCAATACCTCAGCTAACAGCAACAACTGTTTCACGATTAGCAGGACTAGAGGCTAGCGATTATTCCCCTGAAATAGCCAATTTTATTGATTGGGCGTTAAATGTAAATTGGAATTATAGACAAGTTTTATCCATGCTGTTACTTGATGACGGTACCAATCGATTGTATCGCTTATATCGCCATGCCATCATGCTTCGCCACGGTAATGAAAGGTTATTGCAAGAAATTCTTGATGAACGCAGCGATGATCCATTTGAACAATTTATTTTGCAAAATTTACAACGGCAAGCACGACAAAACCTAACATGGTTATCAGAACTACCACCCGTACAAGAGTTTAAAGCTTGGCTATATGATAGTGATGAAAATGCGCCTATCCCAGCTAAATTTGATCCTAACTCTGAAGATAATCATTGTTTTTATTGTCGTTTATGGCTAGATAGGCTTGATTATTTGCCTTATGTTGCCATATTTCATCTTTATAATAATTTAGAGTATTCATATATGGAAATGTATGATTGGGTAGCTTTTCTTACAATACGAATACCTTACAAACTACCAGCTCCCCCAGATGCTTCTATCTGTTCAAGTAATAAAAATGCCTATTGGCAATGGTATCGTAATTGTTTATTAGTTATATCAATTGCCAATCAACCCTTTGCAACGGCCAAATATCTTCAAACTGAAAATAATACATTCCAACTACCGGATGACAATTTACTATCCCCTCTTATTAATATTTTTAAACAAGGAAACTGGCAAAATGAAACAGAGTTATATAATCTGATTAACAATGACAGTAAGTTAATTGATTGCATTTTAATAAATTATCCAAATTCAATTGAATCGTATATTGATGATACACCTGATAGCATTGATTTTAACGAAATTGAGCAAAAATTTGAACAAGTATGGCATCCTAAATTAGCGAAACAAAACCCTCTCTACTTGATGATTTTATACACCATAGTATTTAATAAGCCCAATCAAAAAACAAAATTAAATACAATGTTACAAGATATTACTGGCGATAATAAAGAGTTAATAAAAATATCAATAGCTCTACCAAAAAATTGGGAGTCACTATCATCTGATGATAAAATAAAATACAATTATACCGAACTGGTTGATGAAATAGTAACCATTGCTAAACGTTTATCTAACTCTTACGGTATATGCGATGAAAGTGAACTTGAAAGGTTATACAAGTTTAAAAACAACAGTGACAATGATTTAGTCTTACGGCTTTGTGCGTCATTACTTATAGCAAAAAATCATGAAAATCAACAAAAACTGGAATCACAGCCATTACCTAAAAATAAATGGTGGCAGTTTTGGCGTTGGAAAGGGCGAACTAATATAAAAGGTTTTATTATACAATTATGTTGTAGCTTCATTGTGTTAGGATTGATGACCGTATTTAACAACAATTTTGAATTGAATAGTCCTACTTTTTCTATGATTTGTTATTCTATTGCTGTAACCAATATGGTTTTTGCTTTAAAACGACGTTTTAATGATATTGATAAAGGAGAACCGCTCATCGGTTTTGTGACCCAAATGTTGGCTTCTTTCTTATTTTTTATGCCATTTTGGGGTTCTGGCATCAAACACACTAACCGTTTTGGACCACCGGTAGAAGAAACAACCAAAGAAAAGGAAAAGTAAACAAAATAAAGTCCTCTTTTTTAGAGATAAAAAAGAGGACTTTTTATATTTTTTAAAATTTTATTGGTTATCGATTTAGATCTTGTAGATTAGATTCAATTTCACAACGAATTTCGTTAATTTCTTCAGGGTTTTGTCTATTTAATACTTCCATAAAAGCTTCGATATATGATCCAATCAATAGCCTCTCATCACCCAATGATTGTGCCCATGCACGTTCTAGCCTTGCCAATAAGGTACGATTCGGCATTTCGTCACGAGGGTGAATTTTAAGTGCTTTCAAGCGATCATGACTGTCTTGTTTTTGTTTGTCTGTTAATCCAATTGGACTATGATCAATTACTTTTCCATGTTGCTTACCTGTTTCAAGCAAAACCACATCAACTTCTAATAAGCCATTTAGATCATAACTAAAGCGGACATCAATTCCTTGTGTTCTTTCCATTGGCGTTAGAGGCACTTCAAACTCATCAATTAAAACATTATTTTCAACGCGTGGATTTTCACCTTGATAAACCGAAATACATATCACTTTTTGTTGAGGGTGTGTTGTGTAAAATGTTTTTACTTTTGATGTTGGCACAATGGTATTACGTTCAATAATGGGTGAAAATAGCCCACTGACATTATTTGAACAACTTTCAATCCCTAGCGTATAAGGACACACATCAGTAAGAATAACTTCTTCAACATCAGCATTTCGCAATCGACAAGCCGCTTGAACTGCAGCACCTTGTGCCACGATCGTTGTCGGGTTTATGTGGCGATAGGGTAATTTACCAAATAATTTAGTAACCAGTTCTCGTACCACACCTAATTGCGATGAACCGCCGACTAATACGATATGTTCAAGTTGATTAGGTTTTAATCGGGCATCACTTAATGCTTGTTCAATTGGTGCTCTTAGTCGATTAAGTAGTGGTAACCATAGTGTTTTAGCTCGGCTTTCGTTTAAGGAAAATTGCCACTTCTTATCTTGCCAAAACCAAGTTAAAGTATGTGATTCTTCACCATTTAATTTGCATTTTAGTTGTTCGGCTAAATCTAACAGGCGAGCATAATCATCGGTCGGAATATCTTGCTTTTTAAGGTTCCATTTACTTAAGCAAACTTTAACAAGCTCTTGGGTAAAATCTTCACCACCTAAATAGTTATCACCTGCAGAAGCATGTACTTCAATAATGGGCATTGAATATTCAAGCACTGTTACATCAAACGTACCACCACCTAAATCAAATACTAAAGTATTACCCGATTGATCTTCATGTAATCCGTATGCCATAGCGGCTGCTGTTGGTTCATTGATTAAGCGTACAGCATTTAATCCAGCTAACTCGGCAGCAAAGCGAGTTTGCTTACGTTGTTCATCATTAAAATAAGCAGGAACAGAAATGACAACATCACGAACTTCTTGGTTTAAAAAAGCCTCTGCATCTGCTTTCAATGATTTTAAAATTATGGCTGAAAGCTCAGTTGGCGTAAATTTTTTGTCACCTAATTCGAAAACTTTATTTGAACCTAAAAAGCGTTTAAATGCTGCTGCACTGCGATTTGGATGAGTGGTTAAACGAGACAATGCCGCATGACCGACTAAAATAGAATCGTCTTCATCAACACTAACTGCAGATGGTGTAATAACTTCACCAATTGAATTAGGAATGAGGACTGGTTTACCATCTTGCCAAACACAAATTAAACTGTTTGTAGTGCCTAAATCAATACCGATTGGATAATGCATAAACTCTCTAAATAATATAATAATTCCCTATTGTTTAGATTATATACTAGCGATCACCAGAATTGCAAAAATGATACTAAAGATTAGTAAAATAGATTTATCTATAATCTTTAAATATAATTATTTTATTCGTTAATTTTTATAATTTGACTAACAAGTTTACCTTTTTTCAGCCTTGTTACGATAATGTCACCCACCGTGACTTGTTCAGAGCGACGAACTACTGTGTTGTCTTGGACGGTGGTAACTGAATAACCTCGTTCGAGAGTAGCTAGCGGACTAACGTTGTTAAGTTGAGAAGTTTGTAAAACAAATTGATGTTGTGATTTTATTAACTTTTGTTTAATTAAATTAATTAATTGCTGTTGTTTTTGCCAAGTAAGTTGCCCTAAATAGGTAATATTATTTTGTGGAGATACTCGTAATAGTCTTTTATCGAGTGAATTATGGCGATTTGATAGTCTGAGCAAATATTGCTGAATATTTTCAGATAATGAATGGCGATAAGCTAAAAGTTGATTTAATTGTTTTTCTAGCTTTGTTTGCGGATGTTGAGTCTGTAATTGATGTCGCCATTTATTGAGTTTTTCTCGGCATTGCATTAAATAATAATCCATTGCCATGGTTAAATGCTGCTGTTGAACTTGTAAACGCTTTACTTGTTGTAAACTGTCTCGACTAACAAGCTCGGCTGCCGCAGATGGGGTTGCCGCTCTAACATCAGCCACAAAATCGGCAATCGTAAAATCAATCTCATGCCCAACCGCACTCACAATCGGTATTTGACTAGCAAAAATAGCTCTGGCTACCACTTCTTCATTAAATGACCATAAGTCTTCAAGCGAGCCACCACCTCGTCCAACAATTAATACATCACATTCTTGACGAATGTTGGCAATGTGAATCATGTTAGCGATTTGCCCTGCCGCTTCATTGCCCTGAACTTGCGTTGGGTAAATAATTAAATGCAAACTTGGATCTCGGCGTTTTAATATCTGACAAATATCATGCAATGCCGCACCTGTTGATGAGGTGATAATTCCAACTGTACGAATGTTTTCTGGTAATAATTGTTTATTGGTAGAATCAAATAAACCTTCCTCAGACAGCTTTTGTTTTAGTTGCTCAAACTTTTGCTGTAATAATCCCGTACCTGCTGCTTGGATTTTATCAATAACCAGTTGGTATTCGCCACGTGCCTCATATAGTGTTACTGTGGCCCTAACTAAAACTTGTTGCCCATTTTGTGGGATAAAACCTGCACGAAAATTGCTGTTGCGAAACATAGCACAGCGTACTTGTGCACTATCGTCTTTTAACGAAAAATACCAATGACCTGATGATGGACGTGAAAAGTTTGATATTTCACCTATTAACCAGATCTGACCAATAGCATCACAAAGCAACTCTTTAACCATTTGATTAAGATCTTTCACTGATAAAATCGAATTGCTTTGCATGCTATTGTCCTTATTACAACTATATTATAACTATAAAGGTTTATACTAAATCAAATTGAGCCCAAATTGGTGCATGATCAGATGGTTTTATCATTGCACGAATATCATAATCAATACCCGTTTGTTTACAATAAGTCATCATTTTTTGACTAGCTAATATTAAATCAATTCTTAACCCATTATGGGTTTCAAAACCTTTAGTACGATAATCAAACCAAGAATACTCAAGTTCAGTTGGGTGAGCATTGCGGTAAGTATCAATAAAACCGAGCGACATTAAGTTGTTTATCCATTTTCGTTCTTCCGGTAAAAATGAACATTTTCCTGTACGAAGCCATCGTTTACGGCTATCTTCGGAAATGCCTATATCTAAATCGGTTGGGCAAATATTCATATCGCCCATGACTAAAGTTAGTTGATTATTTAATTGACGATCTTGTAAATACTGTATTAAATCATTATAAAATTTACGTTTAGCAGGGTATTTAATTTCATCATGTAAACTTTCACCTTGAGGAAAATAACCATTAATTATTGTTAAATTACCTTGACTAGTAGGTAACTCTATTATGATCAAACGACATTGAGCATCATCACTATCGTTTGGAAAGCCACATTGCACAGACAAAGGTTGTTGCTTGGTTAACAACGCTACTCCATAATGCCCTTTTTGTCCGTGATAATGTAAGTGATAACCAAACTGTGCTAATTCATCAATGGGAAACTGATCGTTATGAACTTTAGTTTCTTGTAAACCAATAATATCTGGTTGGTGTGTCTCAATAATTGCTGATAATTGATGAATTCGAGCGCGAAGGCTATTAATATTAAACGAGATAACTTTCATAATAAATTTATTATATTTAATTCCATGTTATAAACTAAATACGCATCGTAACAAAAATACGTTATACTGTTAAGCTATTACAATAAAAACCACCATTTGTGATAAAGGGAATCACTAAATATGTCTACGGAATTACTTGCCTTGCGCGATAAAATCGATGAAGTCGATAAATCCATTTTATCTTTAATTACAAAGCGATTAGCATTAGTTGCCGAAGTTGGCGAAGTAAAAAGCAAACATGGCATTCCGATTTATGACCCCAATCGTGAAGCGGATATGTTAGCTAAAAGGCGACATGAAGCTGAAAAAGTAGGTATATCCCCCAATTTAATAGAAGATATTTTACGTCGTTTAATGCGTGAGTCTTATATTAGCGAAAATGATAAAGGTTTTAAAAAAGTTTATAGTGGTCAAGGATCAATAGTGATTGTTGGTGGTAATGGGCAAATGGGGCGATTGTTTGCTCGTTTATTTACCTTATCTGGCTATCAGGTTAAAACATTAGGCTCCAAAACTATGCATCAAGCCGCCGAAGTGGTTGCTGATGCAGCGGCCATTATCGTGACAGTACCTATTAACAAAACCTGTGAAGTCATTAAACAACTACCACCATTACCCAAAGATTGTATTTTAACGGATTTTACATCCATAAAAGCCAAGCCTCTCCAAGCAATGCTTGATAAACATCAAGGACCTGTAGTCGGTTTACACCCAATGTTTGGTCCAGATGTACCAAATTTAGCTAAACAAATTATTGTTTATTGTGAAGGGCGATATCCAGATAAATGCCAATGGCTAATAGAACAAATGCGTATTTGGGGTGCAAATTTATGTGCGATTAATGCCAAGGAGCATGACAAATGCATGTCATTCATCCAAGCATTACGCCATTTCACTTCGTTCTCATATGGTGTCAATTTGCAACGAGAACAGGCCGATTTAGAGCAATTGATCGCACTTTCTTCACCAATTTATCGCCTTGAATTGATGATGGTTGGACGCTTATTTGCTCAAGATCCCGAGCTTTATGCCGATATCATCATGGCGTCAGATGATAATATTGAATTAATAAAACGCTACTATGAACGCTTTGGTCAAATGGTCGAACTTATTGAACAACGTGACAAAACTAACTTTATTAAAAGTTTTAACGAAGTTACGCAATGGTTTGATAGTTATGCCGAACGTTTTATTAAAGAGAGCCAAGGATTATTAAAATTTGCCAATGATAATCGAGAGTAGTTTTATATTAAAAGGTATACTTTCTTGAAAGTTTTTCACAAATTAAAATATACTTTTTATTAAAAGATAGTTGTTAGAAATAATAAATGTTAGTGTGAGGGAATATAATGTCTAATCGAAAATATTTTGGTACAGATGGGATTCGCGGTAAAGTTGGTCAGTATCCTATTACACCAGATTTTGCGCTTAAATTAGGCTGGGCTGCTGGGCGTGTGCTAGCCAAAGATGGTGTTAAAAAAGTATTAATCGGTAAAGATACCCGCATTTCAGGCTATATGCTTGAATCAGCACTAGAAGCGGGATTTGCTTCTGCTGGTGTTGCCGCTGCGTTTACAGGACCAATGCCAACCCCAGCCATTGCCTATTTAACCCGCACTTTTCGTGCTGATGCTGGCGTTGTCATTTCTGCCTCGCACAATCCTTTTTATGACAATGGTATTAAATTCTTTTCAACCGAAGGGAAAAAGCTTGATGATACAATCGAATTAGAAATTGAAGCCGAACTTGAAAAAGAGATCGATTGTGTTGAATCCAAACAACTTGGGCGAGCTAGTCGTATTACCGATGCTGCAGGGCGTTATATTGAATTTTGTAAAAGCACATTTGACCATGATTTAAGTTTGGCTGGATTAAAAATTGTTGTCGATTGCGCTAATGGTGCCACCTATCACATAGCACCAAAAGTATTACGAGAACTAGGAGCACAAGTAATAAAAATTGGTTGTGAGCCAGATGGTGTTAACATCAATGAAAACTGTGGCGCAACTGACATAAAAGCGCTTGCTAAACGAGTTATTGATGAAAAAGCCAATTTAGGTTTTGCCTTAGATGGCGATGGTGACCGCATTATCATGGTTGATCACGAAGGTCGAAAAATTGACGGCGATTTAATTATCTATATCATTGCCCGTGAAGCATTAAGACAAGGTCAACTAAAAGGTGGCGTTGTTGGTACATTAATGAGCAATATGGGGCTTGAAATTGCCCTTAAAAATCTCGGTATCCCATTTGCTCGTGCTAAAGTTGGTGATCGTTATGTACTTGAAAAACTAATCGAAAAAAATTGGCGCTTAGGTGCCGAAAATTCGGGACATGTTTTATTATTAGATAAAACCACCACTGGTGATGGTATTATTGCTGGCTTACAAGTATTAGCAGCAATGATTCGTAATGATATGTCATTAGCTGACTTGTGCAGTGGTATGACAATGTTACCACAAGTATTAATTAATGTTCGATTTTCAGGTGAAAATGCCCCCCTAAATAGTGATGAAGTGAAAGCGGCAATTAAACAAGCAGAAAAACAGCTTGGTCATAATGGTCGAGTTTTGATCCGTAAATCAGGAACCGAACCGCTAATTCGTGTTATGGTAGAAGGATGCAATGAAATTGAAGTGCAAAAACTAGCAGAAACTATCGCTACAGCAGTTAAAGCTTAAAAATACCCCCAATCATGCCCATTAATTAAGCCATTAATTGAGCTGTATTGAGGTTAGAATAGTAAGAGAAGTTGCGTGCATTTACGTAAAATTAGTAAAAAGTGTCTAAAATTTTAATTTTGTTAATCAAAGGTTGACTTGTTATAGGCAATTAGGTTTAAAATAGTAACTTCAGATTATTACAGCAATTGCTTATATCTTTCAAGTGAAAACATGAGCAATATTTTTTATTTTTAAAAATAGGTTAAGAGGGTTATATGTCAGTTTCCTCTCCAGCTTCACCACAAGCTTATATCAAGCATCATCTTGAGAACTTGCAAGTAGGTTCTGGTTTTTGGACCTTAAATCTTGACTCATTGTTCTTTTCGATCTTACTTGGTGTTATCTTTTTATGGATATTCCATCGTGTAGCAAGAAAAGCCACTAGTGGCGTCCCAAGTAAACTGCAATGTGCAGTAGAAATGATTTTCGAATTTGTCAATAATACTGTTAAGGATATGTTTACTGGTCAAAATAAACTCATTGCGCCGTTAGCATTAACAGTGTTTATTTGGGTTTTCTTGATGAATTTAATGGATCTTATCCCTGTTGATTTTCTACCTTATGCTGGTCAGTATTTAGGTCTGTCACACTTGCGAGTTGTACCAACAGCAGATGTAAGCATTACTATGTCAATGTCCTTAGGTGTGTTTGCACTTATCATCATTTACTCAATCAAGTACAAAGGAATTTCAGGATTTGTTAAAGAATATACCTTGCATCCATTTAATCACTGGGCATTTGCACCTATCAATTTAGTACTTGAATTAGTTAGCCTATTAGCGAAACCTGTTTCTTTAGGGCTTCGACTTTTCGGAAATATGTATGCAGGTGAACTTATCTTCATCTTAATAGCTGCATTATTACCTTGGTGGTCACAGTGGGTATTATCGTTACCATGGGCCATTTTCCATATTTTAATAATTACGTTACAAGCTTTTATTTTTATGGTGTTGACGATCGTCTATTTAGCTATGGCGTCGGCAACGGAAGATCATTAATTTTAATATTTTTTTGTTAATAAACTGGAGTATATAATGGAAATGTTATTTGTAGCCGCAGGCATTATGATGGGATTAGCAGCAATTGGTGGTGCAGTTGGTATTGGTTTATTAGGTGGTAAATTTTTAGAAGGTGCTGCTCGTCAACCAGAATTAATGCCTATGTTACGTACTCAATTCTTTATCGTTATGGGTCTAGTTGATGCAATTCCAATGATCTGTGTAGGTATTGCGCTTTACGTTATTTTTGCTGTTGCAGGTTAATAAAAATTTAAGAGGAATCGTGTCATGAATATGAACGCAACTCTCCTCGGCCAAGCAATTACATTTGTATTGTTTGTTTGGTTCTGTATGAAGTTTGTTTGGCCTCCTGTTATTGGCGCGATTGAAAAACGCCAAAAAGAGATAGCCGAAGGACTTGCTTCAGCAGAAACAGCAAAAAAAGATTTGGAATTAGCCAAAACAAATACATCTGACATAATGCAACAGGCTAAGGTTGAGGCTAATGCAATTATTGAGCAAGCGAATAAACGCAAAGCAATCATTCTTGAAGAAGCAAAGCAAGAAGCTTCTCGCGAAAAAGAACGAATTGTTGCTCAAGGACTTGCCGAAGTAGAAGCTGAACGCAAACGAGCAAGAGAAGAGCTTAAACAACAAGTCGCTACACTCGCTATTGCTGGTGCAGAAAAAATTATTGAACGTTCTGTTAATGAAGCCGCAAATAGCGACATCATTGATAAACTCGTAGCTGAACTATAAGGAGAATAGAGCAATGGCTGACTTAATTACGATTGCTCGCCCTTATGCTAAAGCCGCTTTCGAATTTGCGATAGAAAATAACAGCATCGAATCATGGCATAAAATGTTAGTGCTAACATCTGAAGTGAGTAAAGATACTCAAATAAGAAGTGTATTAACATCTGATATGAAAACTGATTCGGTGGCTAATTTACTCATCAACATTTGTAAAGATGTGTTAGATGAGTTTGGTACTAATTTTATTAAGATTATGGCTGAAAACAAACGATTATCACTTCTTCCTGAAGTGTTAACCTTGTTTGAACAATATTGTTTAGATAGAGAATCGCAAGCAGATGTTGATGTAATTTCTGCTAGTGAACTAACTAATGAGCAACTTAATAAAATTTCTGTCGCTGTCGAAAAACGTTTATCACGAAAAGTAAAACTAAAATGTCATATAGATAAATCGCTCATTTCTGGTTTTATTATTCGTACGGGCGATATGGTTATTGATAGTAGTATCAGAGGGCGTTTAAATCGTTTAAATAACGCTCTACAGTCTTAAGGGGACTGATAATGCAGCTAAATTCAACTGAAATAAGTGAACTAATTAAAGAGCGGATAGCTCAGTTCAATATTGTGAGTGATGCTCACAATGAAGGAACTATCATATCTGTAAGTGATGGTATCCTTCGAATCCACGGATTAACTGATGTAATGCAAGGCGAAATGATTGCATTACCAGGTGGTCGATATGCAATGGCATTAAACCTTGAAAGAGACTCCGTTGGTGCGGTAGTCATGGGACCATACGAAGACTTGTCTGAAGGTATGAAAGTACAATGTACTGGACGTATTTTACAAGTACCAGTTGGTGAAGGTTTATTAGGTCGCGTTATTAACACACTAGGTGAACCAATTGATGGTAAAGGCTCACTTCAACATGACGGTTTTTCACCAGTAGAAGTAGTTGCACCTGGTGTTATCGATCGTAAATCCGTTGACCAAGCATTACAAACTGGTTATAAAGCCGTTGACTCAATGATTCCAATTGGACGTGGTCAACGTGAACTTATCATCGGTGACCGTCAAACAGGTAAAACAGCACTTGCTGTCGATGCAATCATCAACCAACGCGACTCAGGTGTAAAATGTATTTATGTTGCCATTGGTCAAAAACAATCAACTATTGCCAATGTTGTACGTAAACTTGAAGAGCATGGTGCACTTAAAAACACAATTGTGGTTGTGGCATCAGCGTCTGAATCAGCTGCGTTACAATACTTAGCGCCATATGCTGGTTGTGCAATGGGAGAATACTTCCGCGATCGTGGTCAAGATGCATTAATTGTTTATGATGATTTATCTAAACAAGCTGTTGCTTATCGTCAAATTTCGTTATTACTTCGTCGTCCGCCTGGACGTGAAGCTTATCCTGGTGATGTATTTTATCTTCATTCTCGCTTACTTGAACGCGCAGCGCGAGTCAACGAAGCCTATGTTGAAGAGTACACTAAAGGCGAAGTTAAAGGAAAAACAGGTTCATTAACAGCATTACCAATTATTGAAACTCAGGCTGGTGACGTTTCAGCATTCGTACCAACTAACGTAATTTCGATTACTGATGGTCAGATTTTTCTTGAAACTAGCCTATTTAACTCAGGTATCCGCCCTGCGGTTAACCCTGGTATTTCGGTTTCACGTGTGGGTGGTGCTGCACAAACTAAGATAATGAAAAAATTATCAGGTGGTATTCGTACTGCGCTTGCACAGTATCGTGAATTAGCTGCGTTCTCTCAATTTGCATCAGACTTAGATGAAGCAACAAGAAACCAATTAAGTCACGGTGAAAAAGTAACAGAATTGTTAAAACAAAAGCAATACTCGCCAATGACTGTTGCTGAACAATCAATAGTACTTTACGCCGCTGAACGTGGTTATCTTGAAGATGTAGAATTAGCTAAAGTATTACCATTTGAAACAGCACTACTTGCTTATGCCCATAGTCAATATGCCGATTTTGTTAAATCAATTGATGAAACAGGTAATTACAATGATGAGATTGAAACTAAGCTAAAAGAATTACTTGAAAGCTTTAAATCAACTCAAACATGGTAAGGGTGAGGTAAAAAATGGCTAATGCAAAAGAGATTAGAACAAAAATTGCCAGTATCCAAAGTACGCAAAAAATCACTAAAGCGATGGAAATGGTTGCCAATTCTAAAATGCGTAAGACGCAAGATAGAATGGTGGCTAGTCGACCATATGCTGAAATGATTCGTGAAGTAATTGGACATTTAGCGTTAGCTCAGATAGGCGCCAAACATCCTTATTTAGAAGAAAGAGATGTAAAGCGAGTTGGCTATCTTATCATTTCAACCGATCGTGGTTTATGTGGTGGTTTAAATATCAATCTTTTCAAAACTGTCATTGCTGATATGTCAGCATGGCAGGAAAAGGGAGTTGAAGCTGATGTCGCTTTAATTGGTTCGCGTGGTGTTTCGTTTTTCTCATCAGTGAAAGCGAACATCTTAACTCAAGCTACTAATTTGGGCGATGAACCAAATTTATCCGATTTAATTGGGCCGGTAAAAACAATGCTTGAGGCATATGACAACGGTAAAATTGATAGATTATATATTGTCACAAACAAATTTATTAATACGATGTCACAAAAGCCGACAATTCAGCAATTATTACCTTTACCACCATCAGAAGATAAAAAACTCAAAGCTTCATCATGGGATTATATTTATGAGCCTGATGCTAAATCACTATTAGACGTGATTTTACGTCGCTATATTGAATCACAAGTTTATCAAGCAGTGGTTGATAATTTAGCGAGTGAACAAGCAGCAAGAATGGTGGCCATGAAAGCGGCAACGGATAACGGAGCAAACCTAATTAATGAGTTACAAATTGTGTATAACAAGGCACGCCAAGGTGCTATCACTAATGAATTAATTGATATTGTATCCGGTGCAGCCGCTGTTTCAGGTTAGTGCTAAATATTGGCTTATAGTTAAGAAAAAGACGTAGAGGATTAAAAATGGCTACTGGAAAGATTGTCCAGATCATCGGTGCGGTGGTTGATGTCGAATTCCCAGAAGATGCAGTACCAAAGGTATATGATGCATTAGAAGTGGAAACAGGCACTGAAAAATTAGTTCTGGAAGTTCAGCAACAATTAGGTGGTGGCGTTGTATGTTGTATCGCAATGGGTTCATCTGATGGTTTAAGACGTGGACTTGACGTAGTAAACACAGGTCACGGCATTGAAGTACCTGTTGGTACAAAAACACTAGGTCGTATTATGAACGTACTTGGTGATCCTGTTGATAAAGCAGGTCCTATTGGTGAAGAAGAACGTTGGGCGATTCACCGTGCTGCCCCAACCTATGAAGAGCTTGCAAACTCAACTGAATTACTTGAAACAGGTATTAAAGTTATCGACCTAATTTGTCCATTTGCTAAAGGTGGTAAAGTTGGTCTGTTTGGTGGTGCTGGTGTAGGTAAAACCGTTAATATGATGGAGTTGATCCGTAATATCGCTATTGAACACTCAGGTTACTCAGTGTTTACTGGTGTGGGAGAACGTACTCGTGAAGGTAATGACTTTTACCACGAAATGAAAGAATCAAACGTACTTGATAAAGTATCATTAGTTTACGGCCAAATGAATGAACCACCAGGAAACCGTTTACGTGTTGCGTTAACTGGTTTAACTATGGCTGAAAAATTCCGTGACGAAGGTAAAGATGTTTTATTATTCATCGATAATATTTATCGCTATACATTAGCTGGTACTGAAGTATCTGCGTTATTAGGTCGTATGCCATCGGCAGTAGGTTATCAACCAACATTAGCTGAAGAAATGGGGTTACTACAAGAACGTATTACTTCAACTAAGACCGGTTCGATTACTTCAATCCAAGCGGTGTATGTGCCAGCAGATGACTTGACTGACCCATCACCAGCAACAACCTTTGCTCACTTAGATGCGACAATCGTATTAAGTCGACAAATTGCTTCTTTAGGTATCTATCCGGCAGTGGATCCATTAGATTCAACTAGTCGTCAATTAGATCCTTTAGTTGTTGGTCAAGAGCACTATGATTGTGCCCGTGGTGTTCAGTCAATTCTACAACGTTATCAAGAATTAAAAGATATTATTGCTATTCTTGGTATGGATGAGTTATCTGAAGATGATAAATTGATCGTTGCTCGTGCACGTAAAATTCAGCGCTTCTTATCTCAACCATTCTTTGTTGCAGAAGTATTTACTGGTTCACCAGGAAAATATGTACCTTTAAAAGATACGATCAGTGCATTTAAAGGAATCATGAATGGTGATTATGACCATATCCCTGAACAAGCATTCTATATGGTTGGTTCAATTGATGAAGCGATTGAGAAGGCAAAATCTCTCTAAGAGATTCATTGAACGAAGATCGTATTAATGGAGATCGTATTATGGCACTAACTTCCTATCAATTAGAAGTTGTTAGTGCTGAATCTCACCTGTTTTCGGGTGATGTTCAGCGAATCAGAGTCACAGGTAAGGAAGGTGAACTTGGGATTTATCCTGGCCATACCCCTTTACTCACAACCATAAAACCAGGCATGGTCGGCATTGTGAAAGCGGATGGTGAAGAAGAGTTTATTTATCTATCTGGTGGCATCTTAGAAGTACAACCTAACATCGTAACTATCTTGGCAGATACTGCAATTCGTGGTGAAGATTTAGATGAAGCAAGAGCACAAGAAGCAGTAAGACAAGCACAAGAACATATCAATCACCCAAGTGATGATATGTCATTTGCACAAGCATCTGCTGAATTATCAAAAGCTTTGGCAAAAATTCGCGTTATCGAATTGACTCGCCGCATGGGTCAATAGTTTGCTTTTTGATGTTTTATCATACACAAAAGGCTATTTGGTATTACAAGTAGCCTTTTTTAACTTTCCGATAAGTTGATTGCTAAAGGGCTTTCCAACATTTAACCTGTGAGTTGTACCCATTCTATATCCAAATTAAAGCTAAAAAAGATTAGTTAATCAATCGAATTATTTACTATCTACACTTAAATTATTTTTCGATACAAAATAAAAGTACTATTTGAATATATTGAAATCTATTATAATCAAGTTCATCGACATTCAACTCATGGTTGGGTATTGCCTGAACAATATGAAAAGCAGTATTACTTAGATAATAATTTATAGCGGTGAGTTCTGTCTAGTATTTTGGCGAGGATCATTATTTTTATTATCTGCTACAAGCGTTAAAAATGATGTTACCTTTATTTGTTAATCAATGGATATTATTAATTAAAGATACCTCTTTAGCCTATATTGTTGGTGTTGCAGAGTTTACCTTTGTTGCGACCCAAATTAATAATCGAAGTATAGTTTATCCAACTGAAATATTTCTATTTGTTATAGTTGTTTATTTTATTATTTGTGCAGCACTTGATTTTACTGTATCTAGATTAACTAAGTCGTAGAACTTCACCAAATTGCTTATTTAATCAAAAAGTGAAAGCAACTTAGTGAAATCCTACAAATAAGCATAATTATTATTTATCAACTTAATGTTTTTTGTATATCAAAACTACTCTATTAACCCTTACATACTACTTGTATCGGTTGTTGTGCTCCAAATACAGCAATTTGTCCTATCCAAGCATCAATAGCGTATCGATTAGAATGACCGGGATATTGATTTGTTAAAGGGAATTCGTCAGAAGAATAAAACCACAGATGGTCATCAAACCGCCAATTAGAATTAGGATAAGTTCCACTATGAGTTGAACCCCATTCGCTCAATAGCCCTTGATTGATCGCTCGTGTAAATAAATCCCAAGTTAGTGGCCATATCCTCCATGAAGGAGAAGCATTAGGTGAATTTGTCATTTCAGCTCTAGTTGGTAGATTGCTTTCCCCGTGACATATTCGTACAGCTTGTTCATAACTGACAGCATGTCCTGGTTGTGGAAAAACCCAGGTTTTTGTAGGGTTAAATGAGTAAGTATGTACTATAGTAGGATCAGGTTTAAACGTTGCAGAGATAGTTACCGTACCATTAGGTTTATTGTTAAGTACAACCATGCCATTTTGATCTACCGTTACACTGTTTTGAGGTGTTGCATTAACCGAATAATTCCAATCAGTTTGAGCGCCCGTCATAATTAATTGAAATTTAGCACCTGCAAATCCTGTTGTTGGAAATTTTGGATTGGCAGAGGCATAGAACCCATTGATTGGATCAAAAACGTTATGATCATATCCTCCACCACAAAGAGAATCTCTATATTCGGTCCCTGGTTTATTCCACCCTTTATCTCCTCGGTTGTTATCAATAATTGAGCTGTCAAGATCATTATAACCTACAAGCGAACAATCTGTTTTGCCATTTTTGGTAAAATGATAGGGGCTTCCCCAAGTTTTCTTATTGTCGACTATCATTTGGTTAGGTTTAGCAAAACAAATTTCTGAATCTGTATTAATTTGATAAATTTTAGTCAAATTATATAGTTCACTATCTTTAGGATCGCCATATTCAGAATGGACTTGTATATCTGAAAGGGTAATTGCTAACTTAAGTGGCATTGGGAAACCACTACCACAGCCAATAGGCTTTCCGTATTGAGATTTTGCTATTTCTTGCCCTGCATTATCAAACCATTTAAAGTTAACTGTACCGATAGTAAAAGTTCCGTTATCAGAAACTCTACCATTGTCTCCATCTTCATCATAATAATTATTGCTAGATGATAAGTTAAGATTAGCGACGGTCAAAGGTTGAATAATAAAATCATTAAGTGTTAGGTTTTTGTCAAATGATATAGGAATATTGTTTAATTGTTTGCTGTAAAAAGTACCTCTGACGGTAAAGCCAAAATTATTTTCAATAGAGTTCGCTATAAAAACAGGGGCATTTCCTTTTATTGTTTTTGCCGTTGCTACTGATATGGCGTTAGCTGTAAGAGGAAAGAAAAAAAGAAAAAACGACAATTTTGAATTAGTTATAAACTTGGTTGATTTATAACCTGCTGTCTGCTGTCTGCTGTCTGCTGTCTGCTGTCTGCTGTCTGCTGTCTGCTGTCTGCTGTCATTATAATTCCTCTATTTAATATTTCAAGATATTGTTGTATTTATTTTTAAATTAGTTATTATCAATAATAGCTGAATATTTATACTATTTTGGTATTTTAGCATTTTTTATAATCTAATTATATTTATTTTTTGTAAAGTTTTGTTAAGACGAAATATAAGATGTAGTATTTTACTAGGCCATTTGGAATGGCAACATATTTTCAAATAAAAAATTAAAGAGTAAGTGTTTTTTAAATTCAATGGGAGGAAAATAGCTTAACGAAGAATGTAATCGTTTATGATTATACCAATAGAAATAAGCCGAAAAAGCGCATTATAACTCAGTTGTTGAGTTGAAGTGTTGGCTTTTTACAAACTCCTCAATTAAATCCCTCAATGCAGTTGCATCGTTTTTTTTAGTCATTATAATTAAGAAATTGTTTAAAGCATGAGCGATCAAAGTTTAAACAAACAAGGATAAAAACCAAATAAAACAAAAATTTAGTTGACGAAGTTGTAAGTATGTATTATAATTTTCAACAGGCAAACCTCTGATCTGAATTCGCCTGATTTTAGCAATTGACGTTCAGCGTTTCACAATAACTTATTTTTCCGCGAAATTTTACGATTTTTCCCGAAATTATTTCAGCGATCTTTTTAGGGCTATTGCTTATCTTGTTGCTACCATTTTCTTTTAGTAGCCAAGCATTAAGTGCAACAACATCGGGAATGATTCATGGTAATGCGCCGTATTTTGTTTTTGATGGTAATCGCGTGGCGGATACGAATGGTTTTCTTTGGATAACGATATCGGATGCAGCAGGTAATAAACAAACATTCACGCCTAGCACAAATCCTTCAAGTGAATCAAATCCAATTGTATTACTTAATCCTAATGATAAATTTACCAATGTTGAAATGTTGGTAGCAACTGATAGTAGTTCAATTCCATTAAATTCGATAGTGAATTTGTTTCCGAATTATTGGGGTGATGATGATGGAGATGGTCAGGGGAGTGGAGGAATTACTGCGACAGGTAATTTAAATTTAACGATTACAGACAAATATAACAAAACAGTAGCGCGTAATGAATCACTTGATATTTGTAAAGCACCATATAAAGTGACATTAAGTGCTACGGATGGTGAATTAAAAACGGAATATGGTATTCCACAAAATAGTAATTTTAGTGCGAGTAGTGTGGATTATTACATTAATCCTAAGCTTCCTCCGAAGGTTTGTTTTGTTAGGCCAAATTTAACATATAGTGTAGGAAGTTATGATGGTCCAATTTCAATATGGAATCCTGATAAGGGGTTTATTCCTCAATCTATTGTCCCATCATCTTATAATTTAAATTTTCCTACTACAGGGGCTAATAATTTATACTTTGATTTAGAAGTTGGTGGTAGTGTTGGTCATTTATCATGGATGACAGTCCCAAGCAGAGTGGGTAGTATTGGGATTTCAGTGCGACCAGCAGATTATGCAGCCAAAAACGTTCGTGTCATCTTATCAGGTCCTTATATCCCTGAATCACGGATTGAATTCAAGTACTCCAGGTCCTGCAGCTCAGCCATCTCTGCCAACGCGATTTGAATTGGTTGGTACAGATATAGATAATAAAGGTATCAAGGTCAAGTATGGATTTGAGTTAAAGCAGTGGTTTGTGCACCGTGGTACGGTTGCCGATAATTATTCTAATTCATTGTCTTGGTGTAGTCATATAGGTTATCGCCTTCCTAAAGTTAGGGATTTAACCAATGCTGTTTGTGCAGGTCTTGGTAGTGGTTCTTGGTGTCAAGGTGCAGTCGGCGCTACACCTTCGTCATCTGTTAATCATTATCAGCGTCGAATTGGTGCAGGTTTTTTTACAGAGTGGGGAAATATGAACGACTATACTCATGCTAACTTTCTCTATGACCACTACTGGACTACTGACACAACAGGGATTACTCAATTTCTTGTGGCTTCTGCCACTGGTTATGTCCGTGATCGTTCTCTAGATAGCATGGCTTATTCAGTTTGTACAACATCCTAGTTTTATTTATTAAGCACTGTGTAGTTGAGATAAAAAAATGAATATAAGCAATTGATAAGAATAGTTGCTTTGCAAGGACAACCAAACCTAACTAATGAAGTGAACGAACTAAAGTGGTTTGGTTGTATACTAGCACATAATCAATGAATACCTGTCTGATGACAGGTGAGTTGTTAATAATCCCTTTCCAAATATAAATTGAGATAAGGAGGAAGATCTTAAACTCATCTAAAATCACTATTTAAAAATCAAATTTACGATCAATCTAGCGATCATCTTTACAAAACTTAACAATTTAATCCTTCAATACAGTTGCATCGTTTTTTTGTCACTTGTTATGTAATTAGCTTTTTGCATATTATTTTAATACTCATTTTTTTCAGTGTTTAAAAAAAACAGAAAACTGTTTTTTAATTTAAATCTATTTTTATTATTCTAATTTTATTAAAATAATACTTTAAAAAACACTAAAATTAGTGTTATTATTTGATTTTTGTGTTGATTTCGTGTTTTTCTCTTTAGATGTAATAACATAAGTTTTATCTATTATTAAAATAGATCTAAATTAGAACATATCGAAAATGTTATTTATAAAAACTCTATTTTTTGAATAATTATAGATAGGGATATTGGAGGTAGTATGGTTAAATGGAAAAAACTTATTTGGGGTTTGGTTTGTTTTGCAGGGATTTGCTCTACTAAATCTTTTTGTTTATCAGCTACCACGACTAATGTCATTCATGGAAATGCTCCACGTTTTATTCCTTTAATAGAAGATAAAATTGAAAATGATAAGGAATTTGAATATTTTGGTGTTAATTATAAAGGAATAGATTATTTTAATACTACTGATTTGAATGCTGCGTTAGGTGTGGATGTGGCGTCTCAAACACCCTCAAGTTTGAAACTAACTGTTGCTATTAAACAGCCAAGTAACACCGATGTGATAGATGTTGATGGTGATGGTGATTTTACCCTAACAGGACATACAAGCAACTCGCTTTCATTAGATTGGTATTACGAAGATACTAAAAATAATGAAATTAAATTAACTCAAGCTCAAAAAAACCTTAAGTTTAGAGAATTAGTAATAAGTGGTATTTACCCATATATAAAAGTAAACGGAGCAATTTCGCTAAACACAAAATATGGTGTTCCTAATCTTCAATCTTATCCAGATAATAACATTGCAATAACAAAAATACCTTATCGAAATTTTAATGTAATGATAGGTGGCGAAGCAATTAAATATGCCAGTCCACATATGGCTTATTCTGGTGGGATTTATACCTATGGTGATACAAAAATTATTGATCCAACACTTTATAATGGTTTTTTACCACAAGAAAATTATTTAAATAATTTTCCTTCAGTTGGTGCTAATAATCTCTATTTTTACTTAGTGACAGATGGTATTGATAACTCATTGAGCACAACAAAATGGACAGTAAAAACATCAAATGCTGATGATGAGTCACCCAATGCTATTACCGCCACTATAAAAAAATCGATTGCACCTGGCACGGTAGGGTTTAAAGCTTATAATGCAAAAAATATGGTTCTTGTCACTTTAAAAGGTCCTGACTCATCAACTAAAGACGCAAGTCAGGCTACCGCACCAACTGCCAAATTACCTGTTGATATTGAATTAATTGGTGAAACTAAACAAGGTGTGACACTTAGCTACAGCTTTAGAATAACTAAATGGTTTATTAATAGAGGTTCTTTTACTGCGGGACATGCTGAACAACAAGCTTGGTGCGAAGAATTAGGCAGTTATCGACAAGCAACCGCTAGAGAGCTGTCTAATGCAGTAATAACTGGTGCTTCAGATAACAAGCATAATGACAATTACTATAAAAGAGCTGTACATGAGGGATTAATCACAGAATGGGGGGCGGTAAGATATTTTGAAGGTTCTCATTTTGATCATATAACTTATGGCTGGACGAACACTGAAACCGTTTCCAATACTAATACGAGTGTTTTTCTTTATGTAAATATGAATGATGCGGCCTTACATTTACCCCCTAATAATGACCAACAGTTCTATGCATTATGTATATCCAAATAAGATAATGGCAATATTTATTCGAAGTTTGTTTAGTTAATAGATGTAACAACGCAATCGATCTAATAGTTTTTATAGGATTTGCTAGCATTGTTTACAGTAATTTGAAAAACTACTGTAATAAATATACATAAGAAAACAAAACTAACGTCTTATCACAGACAAGAGATATGGCGTTTATATCATAAAGAGAAAATAACGATTACTGATTTGGTCAAACGTTTTATGGTTAGTCGTCCAACCATTTATAACGTACTAAATAAAGAAAGCTCGTTTGAAGCATTTTGTTCCATTAACTAGTAAGAATGAACGTTATAAAACCATTTGTTATGGTATTAAATGTTTGGTTAAAGTCAAAAAATTGATTGAGAATAAATTAAGACGGCAAGCTAAACGCTATAACAAAATCTATCCAGGTGAAATGCTACACGTTGATACCAAACGTTTGCTTTTACTTAAAAGTGAAACGAAACAGCAAACTAGAGAATATTTATTTGTTGGTATTGATGATTTTTCACGTGAGTTTTATGCGGGAATTTACCCCGATAAATCCCAATTTAGCTCAGCACAGTTTTTACAAAATAATGTATTAGCACAATGTCCGTCCTTATATCACCACCTGTATTTATTCCGATAATGGATGTGAATATCAAGACACAACTGAACACTTATTTGTTAAAACGTGTAATAACCATCATATTAATCAAAAATTCACCAAACCTGTCTGCCCACAAACGAATAGAAAAACCAAAAGAGTGATACGAACTTTGAATTGCGATGTGACATAATCGGCAAAGATTTAGCGATTCAAAAGAGAGAAAACAAAAACTTAAACGCTTTATTAATTTTTATAATACGGTTAAACCGCATAAAGCGATTTCAGGGAAAACGCTTATAAGTTTTTAGAAAATTATTTTAGCTATGAGGTGTAAACAATTCGGCGTTTTCCTGCAAATAAAACTTATTAAATTTCTCTTACCTATAAATTATAAAATAGCTACTTATAAAATAGTATTTGTAGGTAGCTATCTAAATGGGGAGTTAGTCTTGATGAGTAAAAATAGAAGAAAATTTATTTTTATACATCTCTTTACTAACTTTGACAAATCGAATTGTTTTGAAAATACCTAATAAGCTTGCTTGATGCACACGGTATAACAGGCGATGAATAGTTAAAGCAAAAAATCCTTTAACATTCATTTCGCGTTTACCTGCAATTTTAACTACACCGAGTGCTGTATCATGCAGAGAAATAATTGTTCCATTATCAACATAATTAAATAATTTCATTGGTTTATTATTTAACATGTTAATAATATTTTCATAACATATTTTCGCCATTTGATGTGCGGCTTGTGCTGTAGCAGGTGAGGCTCTACCGCTGTCTTGCATAGCATAAGCACAATCACCAATAACAAAAATATTATCGTCTCGTGTTGTTTGTAATGTTGGTTTAACCACCAGCTGATTTGAACGGCTTGATTCTAAACCAGCAATATCTTTTAAATAGTCTGGCGCTTTTACGCCTGCAGTCCAAATCATAATATCTGCGTTAATAATATCGCCTTCCTTTGGATAAAAGCCGTCACTTTCTGCTTTAGTTATCATGGTTTTTGTTAATACATGAATACCACGTTTTTGAAGGGTATTAGTAATATTTAATGCCGTTTTTTCAGGTAAAGCAGGTAAAATACGGTCAGTTGCTTCAATAATAGATACATCAAGCAAATCAGAGCACATTTTATTACGCCCACAGTTACCAAATGTTTCAACCATATGAGGTAACTCAGAAGCTAATTCAACACCTGTTGCGCCACCACCAACAATAGCAATACGAATTTTATTTTCAGTTGTCGTTTCATGTTCATCAATAATTGAACAAAAACTAGCAAATTTTGTAATTAGTGTTTCACGTAGATGAATTGCTGCGTTTTGGTCATCTAAAAAGATACAATGCTCTTTAACTCCAGGTGTTCCAAAATCGTTTGAAGTACTTCCTATTGCCACAACTAATGTATCGTATGGCACAGAAATGGATTCGCTATTTGAATTCTCAATAATAACATGCTTTTCTTCACGATTAAGATTAGTAAATGTGCCTTGAATGAATTTAAAATGGTGTTGTTGTCCTTGTTCAGCATAATCAATTTTATCAGCTTGCTCATTTAGAATACCAGTAGCAACTTCATGTAGTAAAGGTTTCCAAATATGATAAGTATTCTTATCTATTAGTGTAACCTCGGCTTGATCACTTTTCCCTAATTTATCGCCGAGATCAGTTGCTAATTCTAATCCTCCTGCGCCGCCACCAATAATAATTATTTTAACCATATTAAATACCTTAAATTTTTATTTTTTTAAAGTTTACTAAATAAGTAGGTTTTTATCTATTTTATTTGACTAATATCACTTATAAATAAAACCTATTAACGTATTATTTTATAATTAATAAAATTTATTTTAAGTAGATATAAAAAATCAGTTACCACTATACTAACTTAGTATTGATATTAATTCATTTTTAAATTAAATTTATAAATTTTGTGTAAATAAAGCAATTTTCGTATAATGGGCGAGAGTAAATTTTACATATGTTTTATTTTACAAAGCATATAATAATTTTAATTCTCTATTTCTTATCTCTTTTTAATACCACTCTATACAGAATTTTATGAACAAAAAAGTTTTTACTATTATTGCGTTAATCGTTATTTTAATATCAATGACGATTTTAATTCGCTCACACAATAGTCAGTTTATCCTACAAGGTGAAGTTGATGCACCGAATGTTAACGTTTCGTCTAAAGCCAAAGGTAGAGTGAAATTTATTCATTTTCATCGAGGTGATGATGTTAAACCTAATGATATTCTTATTACTCTCGATAGCCCTGAACTTTTAGCTCAAGTTAAAGCTGCTGAAGCTGCACGAGACCAAGCAAAAGCTCAATTAGCACTTTCGGAGCATGGAACTCGTGAAGAAAGCATTCGTTATTATGAAGCAATTCTTAAGCAAGCAAAAGTAGCATATGATAATGCTTCCAAAGAATATGAGCGTAACAAAGCGATTTCGGCTAAAGGCTATGTTTCTCAATCTATCTTAGATAATGCTTTAAAAACACGTGACTCAGCTTTTCAACAAGTTCAATCAGCACAAGCTAATTTAGATCAGGCTAAAAATGGAGATCGCATTGAACAACGTGAAATTTATGTAGCTAAATTGGAAGAAGCCGAAGAGCAACTTAAACAGTTACAAATACAATATGATGATTTACAAGTTAAAGCGCAAGTAACGGGCGAAATAGGTTCTATTCCTGCTGAAGTCGGCGAATTGTTTAATGCTAACAGCCCATTGTTAACAGTGATTCAACTACCTCAAGCTTATTTTGTATTTAACTTGCGTGAAGATATCATGTCTAATATTCGCAAAGGCGATCATATTATACTTGAAGTACCTGCACTCAATCACAAAGAGATTGAAGCTGAAATTCGTTATATAGCACCAATGGGCGATTATGCAACTAAGCGAGCAACAAGAGCAACAGGAGATTTTGATTTGAAAACCTTTGAAGTCAGACTCTATCCTATTGTACCAGTTGAAGGTTTACGTGCAGGTATGAGCACATTATGGAAGCTAGACAAATAATGTTAGATTTCTGGCATCGTTTTAAAGAGGCGTTTAACGCCGAAATACCACAAATTTTTAGGCGGTTTACCTTTCACTGGTTAATGTGGATTATGCCACTAATTATTTTTGTGTTAATTAGTAGTATTTTTTATCGAGGTGTATTATATGATTTACCAGTAGGATATATTGATCAAGATAAGAGTATCTTATCACGCGAACTTGTGCGTAATCTTAATGCTGCTGCACATGCAGATCTTATCAATTATGATAGCCAACTTTTTGATGCTGAGCGTGATCTGCAAAAAGCAAAAATTTATGCGCTACTTTATATTCCACCTAATTTTGAAGCGGATGTATTATCAGGTCGCCAACCTACACCAATGCTTTACTATAATGCGTTATATTATAGTGCTGGATTATATTCGATCATGGATTATTCTGGGTTGATAGCAACAATCAATACCCAATATCGAACCACCATGGCTACTAGCATTGGCATGCCAGTTCCCTCATTGGCAAAAGTTAACTTTAATTATGATGGTTTATTTAATGCTAGTGGTAACTCAATGTACTTCCAACAATTTTCCGCAGTAGTGCATTTATTGCAGCTATTTGTTGTAACCACAACAATTCACATTTTAGCACAGTTGCCAAAGCGAACTCGTCCTAGCTACCCTTTTGTTTTAGGAAAATTAGCACCTTATACAATTTGGTTTACTATGCTGCTTATTTTTGAAATTGCTATGCTCGTTTTGTTTTCTAATGCGCGTGTATCAGGTTCTCCTTTTGCCATGATGATAGTGGTATTTTTCTATGTTATTGCTGCACAAAGCATTGGTATTTTGCTATACACTTTTACTAAAACTCCTATTGATGCCTATACTTATATAGGTATTTTAGTTGGACTTGCATTAACTTATTCTGGTGTTGTTGTACCTGAACTATCCATGCCATGGATTGCTAGATTTATCTCTTCGCTTGAACCATTAACTTATGCACTAAATAAACTGTTCGATCTGTTTTTGCGTCATTCTAGTTATTTGTCGGTGTTAAAAACATGCGGAATTTTAATGATCTATCCAATTATTATTACCGTGTTAGTTAGAAAGCGTCTAGTAAGGCGTTTACATTCACAGTAAGAGGATAAATTTAGATGATTAAAATATTTTGGTATTCATTTATAAGAATATTCTTTTATCTGTTAGGACGACCAATGTGGTTATTGCTACTATTGTCAGTATCATTAATGAGCCTTGTTTATATTAATGGAACTATCACTAATTTACCGATAGCAATTGTTGATCAAGATCATACTCCAACAAGCCGTGGTTTAATTCGCTCATTAGAAACAAGTTCTAAAATTGATACAATTATTTATGAAAGCTCTCTTCAGGCTTATGATGATATTAATAATCGTAAACTTTTTGCTGTGATCACAATTCCAAGAGATTTTGAAAAGCGCCTAATAAATGGTGAAGAAGTTACAATACCTGCATATGGTGATGCTTCAAGTCGTTTAGCTAATGGTTTAATTCAAGTTGATATAAAAGGGATATATCAGCAGATATTGACTGAATATAATACTAAAATAATGCGTAATAACGGATTTTCAGATAAACAGATCAATATTATTTTATCACCTATAAAAGGCCAAACTGAACCACTTTATAATGCAGGCATCAGTTTTGCCGCCATTACCTTTCCAGGTTTGTTAGTCATGTTGTTACAACACTCTTTTTTAATTGCTTCAACTCGTACTAATATCACCCTAAATTCGCTACCCCAAGGCAAACCGCCTAAAATTGTTGTCTTTGGCAGTTTATGTGGGTTATTACCTATCTGGTTATTTTTATCTATTGTATTATTTGGTTTATGGCCTTGGATACTTGGTTATCGGCAATTGGCTAGCATTCCCGAAATATTAATCATGACATTTCCACTATTACTTGGGGCGCTAGGTTTGAGCAAATTACTAACAGAATGTTTACGCCGTACTGAGATGATATATCTTACATTAGCATTTTTAACCACTCCTGTTTTCTATCTTTCAGGAACCATTTGGCCTATTGATGCAATGCCATTATGGGTACAATGTGTTTCTTATTCTCTACCTTCAACTTGGGCAACCAATATGATTGCAGGAGTGAATCAAATGGGGTTAAGCTTATCAGATAACTGGCTAAATATATTTATGATACTTTTACTAGGAGTAATATATAGCTCGTTAGGTATTTTTATATCAGCCTTACGAGAAGGAAAAGTTAGAAGTATATTTAGAAAAATGAAAACGTTTCGATATTTAAAAATGCGTAGCTAAATGATAAATATGGGTAAAGTGCATATACGGAAAATAATCTGAGTTTTACTGAAGGAGCTTTTTATTACTAACACAGTGAATTGATTCAGTATTCCTGTTATTATGATTTATAGTTTTCACTAAAAATAATACCGTTATTGAATGTACAATAAATTTTACCCATGGATTATTAGTTTACGGTTAAAAACCATACCTCTTTCTCTTTCTGCGATATTAGTAGGTAATGCACTAGCTTATTGGCAACATCAATTTAGTTTTTGGATACTACTGTTTTCATTAATTACAGCATCATTGTTACAAATTCTTTCTAATCTAGCCAATGATTACGGAGATGAAATTAAAGGTAGCGATCAAAACAATCTTACTGCCCATAATCGAGGTATACAATTAGGCTTAATTACACTTAAGCAGCTAAAAATAGCGCTATGGATTAATATTTTTTTATGTATTTTATTTGGGCTGATTTTGCTTATATTTGCTTGTAATAATATTTATGAATTATTTATTTTTATATTATTAGGATTATTATCTATTGTTGCCGCAATAACTTATACCATGGGTAAAAAACCTTACGGCTATATTGGATTTGGCGATCTATCAGTACTTACTTTTTTTGGTTTGATTGGCGTCATGGGTAGTTTCTACTTGCAAACTAAGGTATTCTCTTTATCCATTATTTTACCTTCTTTAGGCTGTGGTTTGTTATCCGTTGCTGTGCTTAATATCAATAACCTTCGTGATATAGAACTAGATCGAAAAAGTAATAAGCGTACTTTAGTGGTAATGATTGGTAAATGTATGGGGCGATATTATCATTTATTACTATTACTCATAGCATTTTGTTCGCTAAGTTTATTTGCATACAATAAATTACAAACAATCTGGAGCGGTTTGTTTATATTAACATTACCGTTATTTATTAAACATATTTATATGGTTTTTCAATTTAATACGCACAAAGAAGGGGTACCTTTATTATTACAGATGGTCAAACTTGCTTTATTGACTAATTTACTTTATTGTTTGGGGATTATTTTGAGTTAGTTCACGTTTATTTAATTTTAATATCATTTTACTTGGTATTAGCGTTATACTAAATAAACTTATATATCACAGCAAAAGGAGACTTGATAATGGAGTTTGATACTTCAATTCTTTGCGATTATTACCCAGAAGATGTTAACGTAGTTGAACCAATATTTAGTAATTTTGGTGGTGTAGCATCGTTTTCAGGTCAAGCTGTAACAGTTAAATGTTTTGAAGATAACGGCTTACTATACGAAATTTTGCAATCAGACGGCTCAGGAAAAATCCTTGTTATTGATGGGGGTGGTTCTGTTCGTCGAGCGCTAATTGATGCAGAGCTAGTAGATATTGCTGTTCAAAATCAATGGGAAGGAATAATTGTTTATGGTGCTGTTCGCCAAGTTGATTATCTAGCTGAAGCCGATATTGGCATTCAAGCTCTAGCAGCTATTCCTGTTGGTGCTGAAGATCAAGGCATTGGTGAAATTGATATTCGTGTTAATTTTGGTGGAGTGACTTTCTTCTCAGGTGATTTTGTCTATGCTGATAACACAGGTATCATCCTATCTGAAATTGCTCTTGAAATTGAAGATAAATAAAAAATAGTGTGAACCACCGGTACCTATCGGTGGTTTTTATACTTAAACGTATACTTACCTGAAACTTTTTAACAAAAAAATCTTGAATTTTAAATCACTCGATTACGAATATAACCGCCTGTTACCGTCTTTATTAAACCTTCTAGTTCCATATCTAATAATTTGACGCTCACTTCTGAAATCGACATATTTACTTGTTGAGCAATAATATCAACAGGGATAGGTTGATGATGAATCACAGCAAAAATTTCAGGATACAAAATAGAATTATTTTGTTCTTCTTTAAACTGATTACACGAGCTATTTACTGCTGATAAATAACTATAATAATGCTCTAAAATATCAACTGGTTTAGAAACTAAATAAGCGCCTTGTTTAATTAAATAGTGAGTTCCACTACAGTTTTCATTGTTAATATCACCTGGTAAGGCAAATACATCTCGATTTTGTTCAAGTGCATAGCGCGCAGTAATTAACGAGCCGCTTTTTTCTGAAGCTTCAACCACGAAAGTTCCTAAACTTAACCCGCTAATAATTCGGTTCCGACGAGGAAAATAGACGGATCTGGCTTTTTCAAATGGAAAAAATTCGGACACAATAGTCCCACCTTGCTCCAAAATATCATTGGCTAAGTTTAAATTTGATCTTGGTGCAATTTTTGCTAAACCGCTACCTAACACTGCGATGGTATGACCCGATACTTCAAGTGCGCCACGATGGCAAATAGCATCTAATCCAAGCGCTAAACCGCTGGTAATTGTTAAACCATTAATAGCTAATTCACTAGCAAAATATCGTCCCCACTGTGCTCCATATTCACTAAATTCACGACTTCCAACCATAGCTAATTGAGGTGAATGTAATAACTGTCGATTACCTAAAACAAACAACAATAAAGGCGGAGAACAAATTTGTTTAAGTAATAAAGGATAATCGTTATCACAATAAGCAATAAGGTGTTTTTGTGGGTGGGGTGATTCTAACCATTGAAGTATTGGCTCTAAATGAAGATATGATGTTTCATAAAAACGCACTATTTGAACATCCGACAATCCTAGTTTATTTAACAAACAAGGCACATTTTGTATGCTACTTGGTAAACCGTTAGCAAAAAACTGTCCAATTTTTTCAAAAATATTTTGTTTTCCATATCCAACCATTGAAATTCTTAATAAGAATTCATATTTACTCATCATAATCTTTCCGCACTCGTTTTAAATGATTTAGATATCTTGAATTGATAAGATAAATACTACCAATAGCCAACAAGGGCTATTCATCAGTATGATAAATGTTTACAATGAGCAATAGTTTGAATAAACCCGAAATTTGAGGAGTAGATCGAAGAATTTATGGCTATTTTACCGGTATTACGTTTTCCTGATGAGCGACTTCGCAAAGTTGCTAAGCCTGTTACCAAGTTCACCCCTGAGCTACAAACGATCATTGATAACATGATCGAAACCATGTACGACGAAAACGGTATTGGGCTTGCAGCAACCCAAGTTGATGTACATAAACAAATTATTGTTATTGATGTATCAGAAGATAAAAGCCAAGTTTATGTGATCATCAATCCTGAAGTGATAAGCCAAGAAGGTGAAACGGGTATTGAGGAAGGGTGCTTATCGGTTCCTGATTGTCGTGGATTTGTGCCAAGAGCAGAAAAAATCAAAATTAAAGCACTAGATCGCCATGGCAATCCTTACGAAATTGATGCCGATGAGTTACTTGCTATTTGTATCCAACACGAAATGGATCATTTAAAAGGTAAACTCTTTGTTGATTACCTTTCACCATTAAAACGTCAACGAATTGAACAAAAAATGAAGAAACTTGCTCGTGAGGAGCAACGGAATCAATAAAATTAACCGCCACAGTGATTGGCGGTTAACCTATCTAAAGATAACTATTTAGCAACAATTACCATCGCAGGACGAATTAACCGGCCATTTAAGGTATAGCCTTTTTGGATGGTATTTACTATTTGACCTGATTGATGTTCTGGTGATTCAACCATACTAATTGCTTGGTGCACATCAGGATTTAGTTGTGAATCTTCAGTATTAATCACTTCAATACCAAATTTTTTGACAGTATCTAGGAATGATTTTAATGTCAGCTCTAACCCTTCAACAGTAGCTTTATGCTCAGGGTTGGTTTTATCTGTAGATTCTAAAGCTCGTTCTAAATTATCAATAACGGGTAATAATTCATTAGAGAATTTTTCTAGTGCAAATTTACGAGCTTTATCAACATCTTGTTCAACACGTTTACGAACATTATCAATTTCAGCTCGCGCACGAATCATGGCTTCGCTTTCATTTTTTTTAGCCAACTGTAATGCTTGTTCTAGCTCTGCAATACGTGCATCTTTTGCGTTTAATTGCTCTTCTAGACTTGGTTGCGCTGGAGCTTCTTGCTCTGTTGTTTCTTCAGCTGGTGTGTCAATGTTAGTTTCATTTTCTGACATATTTTTATCTTGCTCTGTCATAAGGTACTCCAAATAATGTAGTCGAAAACTTAGTGAATTACGGTTATTATGGGGACAATTTTTATGATTACAAGCTTATCAGTAAATTGATATGTAATTTTTTGACCTGTGACGAAAAAATACATATTGTTTATATAAAAGAATAACAAGGATATTTTATGAATACACCTTTTAAATGCATTGGTCTCATTGGGCTTCCTCGTAAATTAGAGGCAATCGAAACTCATCAAGTGCTTTATGATTGGCTTGTTAGTCTTGGTATTCATGTGCTAGTTGAAGATCGCTTAGCGGATCATATTCAATTTCCAGTTAGCCATTACGCTTCGTTAGAAGCAATTGGTGAACAAGCTGACCTAGCCATTGTTGTGGGGGGTGATGGAAATATGCTACGTTCGGCTAGGTACTTGTCACACTATAAAATCAAAGTGATTGGTGTTAATCGAGGTAATCTCGGTTTCTTAACGGATATCTCGCATGAACAAGTAATTGAACAATTAAGTCCTGTTATTGCCGGTGAATATGAGGATGATCCTCGTTTTTTATTAGAAGTTTCCATTTATGATAATGGTAATTTGATTAATTCGAGTTTCGCCGTAAACGAAATTGTCGTCACTCCTAACACTGTAGCGCATATGATTGACTATGATGTTTACATTAATGAACGTAATGCGTTTTCACAGCGAGCTGATGGGTTAATTATTGCAACGCCAACAGGCTCTACCGCTTACTCGTTATCGGCTGGAGGCCCTATTTTAGCGCCTCATTTAGATGCATTAATTATTACGCCAATGTTTCCGCATTCGTTAGCAGTTAGACCTTTGGTTATCAAAGGCAATAATCCAATTCATCTTAAATTTCCAACTACTGCGCTTGATTTAAATATTGCCTGTGATAGCCAAATTATTTTACCAGTCAAACCAACGCAAGATGTGATTATTCGCCGATCTTTATATGAATTTAATTTAATTCATACCAAAGATTATGATTATTTTAATAATCTTTCGACTAAGTTAGGATGGTCGCAAAAGATGTTTTAATCTATTTTTGTAAAAAACTTTCAGGAAAGTATGTATTTTAGTATAAGATTACATCTTAAATAACCAATGTCATGATATAAACGGTGAATGATGAAAAGATAGCTGCAATCACATCATCCACCATAATACCAAAACCGCTAGGTATACGTTTATCAAACCAACGAATTGGCCACGGTTTTGCCATGTCAAAAATCCTAAATGCTACAAAGGCTATCGCAATCCACATAACAGAAAGTTGTGGAATAAAAAATAGGGTGATCCACATGCCAACAAATTCATCCCATACTATATGCCCTGAATCGTGCGTATGGGTATCATCCGATGTTTTTTGACAAATAAAACAACCAAAAATAAAAGTCACTAAAATAAATACCCAGTATAAAGCTGGTTGTAAACCATAAAATAATAGCCAAAGTGGAATCGCCATTAACGATCCCATTGTTCCGGGCATAATTGGAGATAAACCACTACCTAGTCCTACAGCTAAAAAATGAATGGGATTGGTTAACTTGATGAATTTTTTAAAATCTTTATTTCGTTCTTGTTTTGTCATAATCTAATATTCTTTTAAATAAAATTTGCCGACATTAAGCCGGCAAAAAGAAAGTGCCTAATTTTTTAGCTAAGCATTTAAGTATCGATTATGGCAATATTATTCATCTTTGGCTAATGTTGCAACCATTACCGCTTTAATGGTATGTAGCCTGTTTTCGGCTTCATCAAAAACAATACTATGTTCAGATTCAAACACATCATTAGTCACTTCAAGTCCATTGGTTAAACCATATTGAGCTGCCATCTGTTTACCGACGGTAGTGTTCATATCATGAAAAGCGGGTAAACAGTGCATGAATTTGACATTTGGATTATTGGTAAGTTTAATAACATTTTCATTCACTTGATAAGGTGTTAATAATTTAACACGCTCATCCCAAACTTCCTTAGGCTCACCCATTGATACCCATACATCAGTATATAAAAAGTCGACGTCTTTAACTCCTTTGGCAACATCTTCGGTTAAGATAATTTTTGCCCCCGTATTTTTTGCTATATCTTGGCACTTTTGTACGAGTTCGGCTTCGGGATGACAGGCCTTTGGTGCAACTAAACGAATTTCCATTCCCATTAAAGCCGCACCTTCCATTAACGAATTTCCCATGTTATTACGGGCATCGCCTAAATAGGCAAATTTAATGCTACTTAATGGGCGATTGCCTATATGCTCTTTCATTGTCATAAAATCGGCTAAAATTTGGGTTGGATGTGCTTCGGTCGTTAGGCCATTCCATACTGGTACACCAGTATATTGGGCTAATGTTTCAACGATCTCTTGGCCATAACCACGATACTCAATACCGTCATACATTCGACCCAGCACGCGTGCGGTATCCGCAATTGATTCTTTATGACCGATTTGACTACCACTTGGTCCTAAATAAGTGACATTTGCACCTTGATCAAATGCACCAACCTCAAAAGCACAACGTGTACGGGTGGAGTCTTTCTCAAAAATTAATGCAATATTTTTACCAATCAAATGTTGTTGTTCTTGCCCTTGTTGTTTGGCTTGTTTTAATTCGATAGCAAGATTAATTAATTGATTGATTTCGGTAGGGGTAAAATCAAGTAATCGTAAAAAATGACGCTGATAAAAACCGTGCATGATATAGCTCCTAATAACCGTAATGATGTAAATGATTCTATTTGAATAATTATGCAAATTCAAGTTAAACATCATAATAACCCTAACATTTTACCTTTATGTTGAGATAAGTCTCAAAAATTAGACTTAATTATTAAAATAATTTTTATGATATTGCTTTTTTTGTACAAAAAAGTGTAATAAAATGACCAAATATTGTATCTTTGTAGCTAGGTAAAATTGAATTTTTATTCAAAATTCATGATAATTCATTCAAAGGATCTTTTAGTCATGCAAACTTATGCCCTCCTTATGTTACAAGATGGTTCGCAATTTATTGGGAAATCAATTGGTGCTGATGGTCAAACAGTTGGGGAAGTGGTATTTAACACCTCAATGACAGGTTACCAAGAAATTCTTACCGATCCGTCTTACTGTGAGCAATTGGTTACATTAACCTACCCGCACATTGGTAATGTAGGAACGAATGATACCGATGCCGAATCGAACCAAGTTTATGCAAAAGGTTTGATTATTCGTGATTTGCCATTATTAGCTAGCAACTATCGAAGTGAACTCTGTCTTTCTAGCTATTTAAAAAAACATAATGTTATTGCCATTTCGGATATTGATACGCGGCGCTTAACCCGTATTTTGCGTGAAAAAGGTGCACAGCATGGCGTCATCATAACAGCAACGGACAAAACGACCTTACTTGAAAAAGCCGAAATAGCTAAACAGCAGGCAATCGATTTTAAAGGATTAAGTGGGCTTGATTTAGCTAAAGAAGTGACTTGTTTGACAAGTTATATTTGGTCACAGGGCATGTGGACAAGGCAACAGCAACAGCCTGCTCCAAAACCAGAAAGCCAATTACCATATCATGTTGTTGCTTACGACTTTGGTGTAAAACGTAATATTTTGCGAATGTTAGTTGAGCGTGGTTGTAAATTAACCGTTGTACCAGCAAAAACGACAGCAAAACAAGTCCTTGCTTTAAAGCCCGATGGGATCTTTTTATCTAATGGCCCAGGAGATCCTGCACCTTGCAGTTATGCGATTGATGCCATTAAGCAGTTTTTAAACACAGATATTCCTATTTTTGGCATTTGTTTAGGCCATCAACTTCTTGCGCTTGCTTGTGGTGCTAGAACTATCAAAATGAAGTTTGGTCATCATGGTGGTAATCATCCTGTTAAAGATCTAGAAAATAATAAGGTAATGATCACTGCACAAAATCACGGCTTCGCTGTAGATGAAGCAAGCTTACCAGCTCATTTACGAGCGACGCATAAATCACTGTTCGATGGTTCATTACAAGGCATTCATCACAATCAAAAACCGGCTTTTAGTTTTCAAGGTCATCCCGAAGCCAGTCCTGGGCCTCATGATGCAGCATCGCTTTTTGACCACTTTATTGAGTTAATTAAAATTTATAAGCAGGAGCAATAATCATGGCTAAGCGAACAGATATAAAAAGTATACTAATTATTGGTGCTGGCCCAATTGTTATTGGTCAAGCATGTGAATTTGATTATTCTGGTGCTCAAGCCTGTAAAGCGCTGCGTGAAGAAGGTTATCGTGTTATTTTAGTTAACTCTAATCCAGCCACTATCATGACAGATCCTGAAATGGCCGATGCCACTTATATTGAACCCATTCATTGGACAAGCGTTCGTAAGATTATTGAACAAGAAAGGCCAGACGCCATTTTACCAACCATGGGCGGTCAAACAGCGTTAAACTGTGCATTAGAGCTTGAAAAACAAGGTGTATTGAAAGAATTTAATGTTGAAATGATAGGTGCAACAGCAGATGCTATCGATAAAGCCGAAGATCGGAAACGCTTTGATGAGGCGATGAAAAAAATTGGTCTTGATACCGCTCGCTCAGGAATTGCTCATTCACTTAAAGAAGCTTACGTCGTTCTTGATCAAGTTGGTTTTCCTTGCATTATTCGTCCATCATTTACCATGGGGGGCACCGGTGGCGGCATTGCTTATAATACCGAAGAGTTTGACGAAATTTGTACTCAAGGACTTGATCTTTCGCCAACCAATGAACTACTTATTGATGAATCATTAATAGGTTGGAAAGAATATGAAATGGAAGTAGTTCGAGACAAAAATGATAACTGCATTATTGTTTGTTCAATTGAAAACTTCGACCCAATGGGTATTCATACAGGTGATTCAATTACGGTGGCTCCGGCACAAACTTTGACGGATAAAGAATACCAAATCATGCGTAACGCTTCGATCGCGGTACTGCGTGAAATTGGTGTTGAAACTGGTGGCTCCAATGTACAATTTTCGGTTGATCCAAAGACAGGGCGATTAATTGTTATTGAGATGAATCCACGGGTGTCACGATCATCTGCCTTAGCTTCGAAAGCAACGGGCTTTCCTATCGCGAAAATCGCCGCCAAACTGGCTGTCGGTTATACGCTTGATGAATTATCTAATGATATAACAGGCGGAAAAACCCCCGCTTCATTTGAACCGTCAATTGATTATGTTGTTACCAAAATTCCACGCTTTAATTTTGAAAAATTTGCTGGTTGTAACGATCGATTAACCACACAAATGAAATCAGTTGGTGAAGTGATGGCCATTGGGCGTACCTTCCAAGAATCAATACAAAAAGCGTTGCGAGGGCTTGAAGTTGGCGCTTCAGGATTTGATCCTAAAATTGATAATTATACTGATGAAAAAAATATCACCAAAATTCGTTATGAGCTCCAAGAAGCGGGCGCTGATCGGATTTGGTATATTGCTGATGCTTTTAGGGCAGGATTGAGCTTAGAAGATATCTTTTTACTTACCAATATTGATCGTTGGTTTTTAGTACAAATTGAAGAGTTGGTTAACCTTGAAAACAAGCTAAAGGAACAATTACTTGCGCAACTTGATCAAGAAACATTATGGCAATTAAAACGTAAAGGTTTTTCAGATTTACGCATCGCCAAACTGCTTAATACCACAGAACAAGCTGTTCGCGATTTACGCCATCAATATCAAATTCACCCTGTTTATAAACGTGTTGATACCTGTGCGGCTGAATTTGCAACAGATACCGCTTATCTTTATTCAACCTATGAGCAAGAGTGTGAAGCTAATCCTCAATTTAGCCGTAAAAAAATTATGATCCTTGGTGGTGGTCCTAATCGGATTGGACAAGGTATTGAGTTTGATTATTGCTGTGTACATGCGGCATTGGCACTGCATGAGGATGGTTATGAGACCATTATGGTTAACTGTAATCCCGAAACGGTTTCAACCGATTACGATACTTCTGACCGCCTCTATTTTGAGCCAGTTACGCTTGAAGATGTGCTTGAAATTGCACATGTTGAAAAACCAGATGGTGTTATTGTGCAATACGGTGGGCAAACACCGTTAAAACTTGCTCGTGCGCTTGAAGCAGCAGGGCTACCAATTATTGGTACCTCACCTGATGCTATAGATAAAGCCGAAGATCGTAAACGCTTTCAAGAAGTCGTCGATAAACTGAAATTAAAACAACCTGTCAACGCCACAGTGACCGATATTAACGAGGCTGTCATTGAAGCAGAAAAAATAGGTTATCCATTAGTGGTTAGACCTTCTTATGTATTAGGAGGTCGAGCAATGGAAATTGTCTATAATGAACAAGATTTAAGGCGTTATTTTAAAACAGCGGTAAGCGAATCAAATAATGCACCAGTCTTACTTGATCACTTTTTAGATGATGCAATTGAAGTTGATATTGATGTAATTGCTGATGGTGAGCAAATCCTGATTGGTGGCATTATGGAACATATTGAACAAGCAGGCATTCACTCTGGTGATTCCGCTTGCTCACTACCAACACACACATTAACTGCAGATATTTTAGACAAACTACGACAACAAGCCAAACAATTAGCACTTGAACTCAATGTAAAAGGTTTAATGAATGGGCAATTTGCGGTGAAAGATAATCAAATTTATTTGATCGAAATCAATCCTCGTGCAGCTCGTACAGTACCTTTTGTCTCAAAAGCAACGGGTTTACCACTGGCGAAAATAGCGGCTCGCGTGATGACGGGGCAATCACTTGCCAAGCAAAATGTGACTAAAGAGGTGATTCCTCCTTATTATTCGGTAAAAGAAGTGGTATTACCGTTTAATAAATTCAGTGGTGTCGACCCAATATTAGGTCCTGAAATGCGCTCAACTGGTGAAGTAATGGGAATTGGTAAAACCTTTGCTGAAGCCTTTGCTAAAGCCCAGCTAGGCAGTTTATCTAATATGAAAAAATCAGGGAAAGCATTATTATCGGTTCGCGATCAGGATAAAACAAGGCTGTTAGAGGTAGCTAAACGGTTAATTACTCATGGGTTTAGTATTGATGCAACTATTGGCACGGCAAAGGTATTACAACAAGCAAATATACCATGCCAAGTCGTAAAAAAAGAAAACGAAGGACGACCAAATATCCATGACCATATAAAAAATGGCGAATATAGCTATATTCTTAATACCACTTCTGGACGAGCAGCTATTGAAGCCTCAAAAGTATTACGTCGAAGTGCCATTCAATATAAGGTACATTACGATACCACGATGAATGCTGCTTATGCTACAACTGCAGCGCTAGATTACGATCCGGCACAAACTGTAACGCCATTACAGCAACTTTATTGCTAATCACAAAGATAAAGACGAGTATCACTCGTCTTTAAAAATTCCATCCACAATATAATAACTTAGAAATCATGTAATTGTTCTTAATAAACAATAAAATGCTCGTTTTTGATACAGAATAATGTTAATTTATTTGCTATATTTCAATCAATTTAATTAGTTATTACCATGGATATGATTCATTCTTCTGATCTAAAAACGATCATGCATTCCAAGCGTGCCAATATTTATTATTTAGAGCATTGCCGTGTTTTGGTTAATGGCGGGCGAGTCGAATATGTCACTGAGCAAGGTCAACAATCGTTATATTGGAATATCCCAATAGCTAATACTACCTGTATTTTATTAGGCACGGGAACATCATTAACGCAAGCGGCAGTGCGAGAGCTTTCACGGGCAGGTGTCATGATTGGCTTTTGTGGTGGAGGCGGAACGCCTCTATTTTCATCAACCGAATCTGAATTCGCTTGTCAATTTTTTTCGCCACAAAGTGAATATCGCCCGACAGAATATCTACAAAGCTGGTGTCAATTTTGGTTTGATGATGAACGTCGATTACAAGCAGCTAAATTATTGCAACAAACACGGCTTAATATTATTAGTGAGTGTTGGCCGCAATTTGATTGGGATATTGATAAAACGCAGTTGGCGCATATTCTTACTGATGCAACAGAACAATTTACCGATGTTGATAATAGCCAAGCACTTTTAGCCGCAGAAGGGCGAATTAGCAAACGTCTTTATAGCATGGCAAATCAATTAACCTTACAAGATGACAAATTTAAACGGGAACAAGGCACACGAGGCAAGAGTCATGATCCCGCTAATCAATTTTTAGATCATGGTAACTATTTAGCCTATGGACTTGGCGCAACGGCTTGTTGGGTGTTAGGTCTCCCTCATGGACTTGCTATTTTACACGGAAAAACTCGCCGGGGTGGATTAGTTTTTGATGCGGCAGATATTATTAAAGATGGCATTGTATTACCTCAGGCCTTTTTATCAGCCAAACAAGGCGATAGTGAAAAAGAATTTCGTATGGCATGTATTGCGCAATTTGCTCAATCAGGTGCACTTGATAGGATTATTGATACTTTAAAACAGATAGCAGATCAAATATGAATATTTTACTTGTTAGTCAATGCAAAAAAAATGCCTTAACCGAAACAAGGCGGATTATCGATCAGTTCGCTGAGCGCTGCGGTGAACGAACATGGCAAAGTCCAATGACCGAAGCAGGGTTACAAACGCTCTATAAATTATTACGCAAAACTGCACGAAAAAATACTGCTGTTGCATGTTATTGGACACATGGTAAAAATTTAACTAATCTTTTGTGGATTGTGGGCGATCGCAGTCAGTTTAATCAAGAGGGACGAGTCCCAACTAATCGTACTAAACGTAATATTTTACGCAGTGACAGCGAAAATTGTTGGCAATATGCAACCACCATTCAATTAATTACAACCATAGCGGCACTACTTCATGATTTAGGTAAAGCAACGATTGGTTTTCAATCTAAATTACGAGCAGAAACGGCTGTGGCGGCTGATCCTTACCGACATGAATGGATTTCGTTACAATTATTTTTATTAATGATTCAAGACTGCACCACGAACGAAGCCTTATTTGATCGATTAGCGAATTTTACTGAATATCGACAACAGAATCCTAATTGGTACAAACAGCTCACCCAAGTCGAAAAAAATGATCTTACTCAACTACCTTTATTGGCACAATGGATTGCGTGGCTCATTGTGTCGCATCATCGAATGCCGTTTTTACCGGATTCATTAACGGGTGATATTAAAAATTTACAGAAAATAGATTTTGATATATCTGGTTTAACTATCCGAAGTTTTTATAAAACATTTAAGGCAATTGATAAATGGGTTAAAAATAGTCATAGTCAACATACTTCACCCGATGATTTTTGGCAGCTTAAGAGCGATATTACCTTAAGCCAGCTTTGGCTGAAAAAACTAAGCCGTTATGCAACCAAAGCCCTAAATCATGTTCCCTTAATGCAATTGTCTAATATTGACGCGTTTTTATTGCATATTTCACGTTTAAGCTTAATGGTGGCTGATCATAACTACTCAAGTTTATCTTTATCAAATGACGAGGCAAAAAAAAATAGGGCAATACTGATTGCCAACACAAATTACCAAAAAGAAGCCAAACAGTGTTTGGATGATCATTTGGTCGGTGTTGCTAATTTTTCAGCCCGTTTTGCTCGTTTATTACCTAAAATAACCACGGAATTACCTGCAATCAATCAACATAAACCTTTTACCAAACGAACAACTATAAAACGATTTCAATGGCAAAATCATGCTTTTGATTTAGCAAAAAGTTATCAAAATTTCTCCGATGAATGTGGCTTTTTTGGTGTTAATATGGCATCGACTGGCTGTGGTAAAACCTTAGCCAATGGGCGGATTATGTATGCGCTTTCAAATCCAAAACGGGGCGTGCGTTTTACCATTGCATTGGGATTACGTGTTTTAACGTTGCAAACAGGTAAAGCATTAAGAGAAAGATTACACTTAAGTGATGAACATCTGGCGATTTTAGTGGGTGGGCGAGCCACAAAAACCTTGTTTGAACTGAGTAATGAAAACATTGAACAAAACGATTCAGAAAACCAAGGTAGTGAATCTATCGAATCGTTACTTGATGAATATCTTGATGTAGCAGAAAGTGGTATTGCGGATTGTGAATTAGGGACAATTATCGAAGACAGTAAAGCACGGCAATTACTTTATGCGCCCATTGTGACATGCACTATTGACCATATTATTCAAGCTAGCGAATGTACCCGAGGCGGTAAATATATTGCACCCACGTTAAGATTGTTAACCTCAGATCTGATTTTAGATGAGCCGGATGATTTTGATCAACACGACTTGCCAGCGCTAGCGCGTTTAGTGCATTTAGCTGGATTGTTTGGGAGCAAAGTACTGCTGTCATCGGCGACCTTAACGCCAGATTTAATTGCCGGATTATTTGATGCTTACCAAGCAGGACGAAAAATTTGGAATCAAAATAACCAATATGCCGATAATACCATTGTATGTGGTTGGTTTGATGAATATGAACAGTCGATATCACAAATTGCTGATACTAAAACGTTTCGAGATCACCATCAACAATTTGTAGCAATGCGCATTCATCAATTAGCACAAAGCGCAATCCGCCGTAAAGGGCATATTTTAGATCTACTAAATTACCAAGAAAATAAAACAGAAAACCAAAAAATTAATTATGGTGTGCTAGCTAAACAATTATTAGATCAAGCTTATCAATTTCACCAAGATCATCATCAAATTGATAAAACATCACAAAAAAAGGTAAGTATCGGTTTAATGCGTTTTGCCCATACAGAAGATGTTATTTCACTTACCGAACAAATTTACGAACAAAAGAAGTTACCTAGTGATACTGCTTTTCATATCGTGGTTTATCATGCTCGACAACTGCTATTATTGCGTAGCCAGTTAGAAGAAAAACTTGATAGAATTTTAAATCGCAGTGATGAACAGGCTCTATTTAGCCAACCCGAAATTCTCCAATCTATAAAAGGTAGCAAGAAAGAAAATCATATCTTTATTGTGATTGGCACACCAGTCACCGAAGTCGGGCGTGATCACGATTATGATTGGGCGGTTGTCGAACCATCATCCATGCGGTCAATTATCCAGTTGGTGGGGCGAGTCTGGCGACATCGACCACAAAAAATGGCACAAAAGGCCAATGTGGCCATATTAGGCTCGAATTTAAAAGCAATTGAATCTAAGTATTGTACGGATAAAGCCTGTTTTACTAAACCGGGGTTTGAAGAAAAACCATTATTTTTGCTGAAAACCCATAAAACCAATGAACTAATTCCAGCTCATCAGTTAGTAAATATTGATGCGGTTCCACGTATTAAGTCCTGCCCTGAAGATGGGCTAACGCTAGCTGAATTAGAACATAAGGTCATGGCAGATCTTTTTGCAATTAATGCCCGTAAAAGTAATTATGTGACCAGCTATTGGCAACAAGGCTTAGCTCATCACCATTGTGTGCATTTACAGGCGATTTCGCCATTTAGAGGAAATGATAAGACACAAGATGAATATATTTGCCAACTCGACGACGATGGCGATTATCAATTCTGCTATGCAGATATCGCATGGCAAACACCAGATGAGCGCTGCGAAGATACACAAAATAGTATAATTGAATATAAAAAATGGTCATTTGCTAATCCTAACATTCAACCTTGGTTGGTTAATAGTGTCGAGCAAGCCATAGCAAAAATAACCGAATATTTCCCAAATAAAACGCCATATCGATTAGCGAATAAATTTTGTAGCGTAAGCTTATATCGTAATAGCAGTTGGTATTTTCATCCTTATTTAGGATTTTATGAAAAGAAAGGATAAAAGAATATTGTTTTTATACTGAAACACATAGTTACCTGAAACTTTTTGACAAAATATCGTCAGGTGAATAATGGTTGCTAGTAAAAAAGATTTAATTCTTTTATACTTGATGACACTGCTGTGTAAGCAGTTTAGAAAATATTATGATTGTTTATTAATTTTACCGCTGTATAAGTGGTTTTTTTATTTTAATGAAAATAAATCCATATTCTGATTATTTATTGACAATGTTTTTATGTAAATATATATTTAAGATTCAATGCATCATAAAACTTATCTAAAGGCTTATATTGTTATATTTGAGACCATTAATTTCATATATAAAAACATGAGGAGGGTAAATGGATAATATTTCTCGAAAAGATATTAGAAAATCTATAGAACATATACTTGCAAAATTTAATAGCAAGGAATATGGGGAGTTATTATCAAAATTAGAAAAAGCAAAATTATCAGAAGATATTAATTTAATAGTTGAATACGAATTGCAAATAAAAGAGCTAAGTAAAAATTTTGAATTTGATGTTTGGATGGAGAACTTTATTAATGAAAAGGTAAAAGGCACATCAGTTGTTACGCATTCAGGAAAAGGTGCTCATACAGCAATTAAACATTGTAATATTAACTATATTTTGCAAACTAAACCTAAATTTCAACATTACATATCATCGGCAACACAACGAAATTTATCTTTTGATTGTACAAATAATGCGGCTAGAATAACCAGTGTTTTTAATTTCCTTAATCAAACAGTCAAAGATAATGTGACTTTATTTCAGCTAATTGTAGATGGTCATCCTGAAATATTAAATGCGTTATCTGATGATAATCAAAAAGCCACCCAATATTTGGATTCTTTAAAAAAGGCGCTCTCAAATGATTTTGAAAACCTTAAATCTTCTGATTTGAATAAGCAAGTTTTTTGGCCTAATAGCGAGGACAGTTATTTGTCACAACAAGAAAATAATTATCGTTTATTAATGCCATTGTATCCTAATTCCCTTTGTTATGCTGTTTTTCAAAAGATTCAAACAAGAAATTCGGAAGAAAATAAAAGGTCTCGTATACAAAGATCAAATAAAGATACAGAACATAAATCGTATTTTTCTTTTAATGAGTTAGCTGTACTAAAATTAGGAGGAACTAAGCCTCTAAATGTAGGACAACTTAATCAACTTCAAAATGGAAGAAATTTTCTTTTACCTTCAATGCCACCTAAATTTGAAAAATCCCAATTCCCATCAATAAGAAAACAACAAAAAACGATTTTTAATCATTCTCTACAATACTTTTGCCGATTTGGTTTTAAATTATTGTTTGACATGGTTAAAGCTCCCAAAAATGTTGTAGAGGAGCGAGATAATCGTAAAGATGCGTTTGATTTGATTTTAAAAGGACTGTTTCAATTTGCTAGACATATTCAGATGACGATGCCAGCCGGTTGGAGCCGTGAATTTTCACTCAAGATGGCACAAAAACTTTGGCTTGATCCACAGCGGGCCCAATTAGAAGATGAAGATAAATTTAAACAGGAATATGAACAGAGTAATTGGTTGTTTGATTTAGAAGATCAATTTGCTTTTTGGATTCAAACGATTTTAAAAAATAAATTCGGCAATATTAAAGAACAATTTTCTGATCCTGAATATAGGGAATGGCTTCGTGAATTTAAAAAAGCTGTAAAAATAAGTCAGCGTAAAAAGCAAGGAGTATTTTAATGGCCTCATTACGTTATTATTTATTATTTGATCATGTTCAAATTCATGATGCTAATGCAATATCTAGCCCATTAACATACGGTTTTCCTTCTATTTCGGGATTTTTAGGAGCAATTCATGCTTTAAGTCGAAAAATTGAGTCCGTTGATCCTATTTATTTAGATGGAGTTTTAATTACATGTCATGACTATGATCTACAAGTTTATCGTCAAAAAGTGTTTTCTGATTATAAATTTTGCCTGAAACGTAATCCGTTGGCAAAAAATGGTGATGTTCGTCCAATTATTGAAGAAGGACGTGTTCATCTTGATGTTTCGTTATTGGTTGAAGTAAAAGTTGAAGATCGCGAAACATTGAATGATGATGATGAAAAGCAAGCATTCATCAATCAAATGAAGCAAAAGCTTTTCCAGCAACGTATAGCTGGAGGGCATGTTGTTGATATTGAGTCGGTAGAACTATATTCTGCTTCAGATCCTAAAGATAATTTAATTTATGCATTATTACCAGGTTATGTATTAGTTGAATCGCCAAAGGATCTCCTTGATATCACAGATGAATTACAGCAGCAAGATCCTAATGCCACTGCTCTTGACGCATTAATTGAAACATCAAAGTTACACCATCATCCTGAAGGAAAGAATCACTGGTATTCAACTTCAGTAAAACAAGGGCGAGGCTGGCTTGTACCTATTCCTCTTGGATATCAAGCTATTTCACCGTTATTTTCAGCGGGTAAGGTTGAACATGCACGCAGTAATGAGCATGCCACACAATTTGTGGAGTGTATTTATGGGCTTGGTAAATGGGTCTTTCCTTTACGTTTGAAAGAGAGTTTATCACAGGCTTTTTGGCGTTATAAATGCAGTGAATTGCAATCTAATGATGCAGAAATTTATATTATCAATCAAGAAACTAATTAAGTAAATTTAGATAATTATAGACTAAGGAATACATTATGAGTAAAGATAAAATCACCACCGCCAGCGTACTTGCTTTTGAACGTAGCTTTGATATTTCAGATGCGATTTTTGCACAGCAAAATAGTGATGATATTAATATATCCCCCGTTAAGTTAACCGAAAAATCAATACGATGTACTATTTCGAATCGTCTAAAAAACCCACTTTCGCCAGATCCAGCAAAGTTAGATTCAGCAATTCAAAAACCCAACCTACAAAAAGTAGATATAGCAGCGCTGGATTGTGATAAAGATACGCTATTAGTTAAGTGGAGCTGTAAAGTGTTGCCTTTTTCGGGTAATTGTTCTGTCTGCAATGATATAGAATATCAAAAAGAAATTACAAAAGTGACTCAAGGCTATATTCAAAATGAAGGAATGCAAGAGCTGGCTAAACGCTATGCTATTAATATATTAAATGGTCGTTGGTTATGGCGTAACCGTATGGCAGCAGAAAAAATTAGTATTTCAATTATTCGTAAAAATGATGAAAAACCAATGGTCGAAGTCAGTGATGTTAAGAAATACCAGCTTAATTCATTTGATTATGATGATAAATCGGTGAATGATCTTGCTACACTGATTGAAACAGGATTATCTGGTAAAGAGTTTGTGATTTTTAACGTTGAAGCCAAACTGAAAATGGGCTTAGGGCAAGAGGTGTATCCTTCACAAGAGCTCATTATGGATGAAGATAAAGCTAAAAATGAGAATAAAAGTAAAATTTTATATAAAAAAAATGACCAAGCTGCCATGCATTCACAAAAAATCAGCAATGCAATTCGAACTATCGATACTTGGTATGACGATAATGCTCAATTCCCAATAGCAATAGAACCGTATGGCTCGGTGACATCAATGGGGCATGCTTTCCGACAACCAAAACAGAAATTAGACTTTTATACCTTATTTGATAATTGGGTATTAAAAGGTGAAAAACCATTGCTTGAGCAACAACATTATGTTATTGCGGTATTAATTCGTGGTGGTGTCTTTGGTGCTAGTGGCAAGGAGTAAATTATATGCACTCACACTATTTAGAGCTGCGAGCTATTTCGCAAATTGAGATAACCGAGGTGGACGTGATTAATCAAATCATGCAGTCACTGCACCAAATCTTGGTTAATCAACAAGGAAATATCGCAATTAGTTTTCCTTGTTACAATGTGCACCGAACATTAGGCGGAGTGATTCGCCTATTTGGTACCGAGCAGGAATTGCAAAAACTTAAAGCAGATATACAGCAAAAATCATCGATAAGTGATTATGCTTTATTGATGCCTATCACAACAGTACCGGCAACGATAAAAGGCTATTTGCATTTGAGTCGTGTTAATCCTAAAGGTCAGAGTGCGTTAAGACGTGCCGAAAAAAGATTAACAGCACAAGGTAAATGGACACCTGAAGTGAAAAATAAAATGGTTGAAAAATGGGGAAGCGTTCATTTGCAATACCCACATCTTCATTTGAATAGTAAAAGTACAGGACAAAGATTTATTTTGTGGTTAAAACAAGAAAAATGCCCAGAGCCAGTGCAAGGCACATTTAATAGCTATGGATTAAGCCAAACAGCCACTGTTCCTGATTTTTAAATCATTAACCCTTTTTTTGGGGATAATTTTAACATATTGATTATTATTGATATTAAAATAGACTCAAAAAAAGGGTAAAAATTGGGAAAAGTGCAGTATGCTCTTTTACAATAAGGCACTATTGAGATAAAATTCTACTTCAATGCCGTATAGGCAGTTTAGAAAAGTTAAGAAAGAGCGTAAATATGCGAGAGCAGCTTCAATGCCGTATAGGCAGTTTAGAAATCATATTATCAAATGCTCAAGAATGACAAAACCTTCAATGCCGTATAGGCAGTTTAGAAATTTTTTGCTCGAGCCTTTCATTAAGTGCTTACCTTCAATGCCGTATAGGCAGTTTAGAAAGGTTGATAGTCCTATCTTTACTTTAAGTAACACTTCAATGCCGTATAGGCAGTTTAGAAAAACCGCATCTGCAAATTTTTCATTAAGCTCACCTTCAATGCCGTATAGGCAGTTTAGAAAAACCGCGCGGCAAATTAAAAGCAGTTTCAATACTTCAATGCCGTATAGGCAGTTTAGAAAAATCCACTTCCCTGAAGAGATGAGCCTATTATCTTCAATGCCGTATAGGCAGTTTAGAAATATTGCCTGACAATTCAAATGTTACATTTAAACTTCAATGCCGTATAGGCAGTTTAGAAAAACCAAGTTCTGCTGCAATATCTGATTTACTACTTCAATGCCGTATAGGCAGTTTAGAAAGTCTTCTAACGTTTTGCCGTGCGATAAATACCCTTCAATGCCGTATAGGCAGTTTAGAAAAGATCCCGGTTTGATACGCACCGACGGAATTCCTTCAATGCCGTATAGGCAGTTTAGAAAGTTGCATTTTAGCCACCCTTGCGGCGGTGTTGCTTCAATGCCGTATAGGCAGTTTAGAAAATCTGTGCTTAGTTTTGTGTAAATGTTTGTATCTTCAATGCCGTATAGGCAGTTTAGAAAGTTAGCATCAGCAAACGAAAGCCCCAGCTCTTCTTCAATGCCGTATAGGCAGTTTAGAAATCGTATGTCAGGTGGCGCAACAGCTTCCTATGCTTCAATGCCGTATAGGCAGTTTAGAAAAGAGTGTTTCTAGTTTTTATTAACTGAAACACTTCATTATTAGTATTATAAAGTAACTATTCTGCGCCAATTTGCGTGCTCATTTTTATCTCTCGATTATCGGTGATTTCTAAATTTGACAATACCACTAATTGAGGAAAGTTAGGCCTTAGAAATTGTGAAAGCATAGGTCTTAATGCATGGTTCACTAATAACACTGGTGGTGCACCGATAGCTTCTTGTTGATGAATGGCTTGTTTAATTTGCTCGACAATGTGTTCGGCTAGCCCTGGTTCAACATTGCTGGTATTTTGGAGTGCTTGTAATAACAAACGTTCTAAATTGATATTTAATCCTATTACATTGATTGGCTCAGATCCAGGAAACCATTGTTGTGTGATGACTCTTCCTAAAGCAATTCTTACCATACTTAGTAGCTGATAAGCATCATTTTGGGTTGGTGCGTACTCACAGATGGTTTCAATAATGGTACGCATATCACGGATTGACACTTTTTCAGCGATCAAGTTTTGCAATATTTTATGAAATGTGGTTAGTGTAACAACACCAGGAATAAAGTCCTCCACTAATTTCGGCATATCTTGTTTTATTCTGTCGAGTAGTTCTTGAGTTTCTAAACGTCCTAATAAGTCGCTAGCAAATTGCTGTAATAAATGATTAAAATGAGTAGCAATCATGGTGCTTGTATCAACAACGGTATACCCCAATATTTGTGCATTTTCTTTATTACTTTCATCTATCCATATCGCTGGTAATCCAAAGGCAGGTTCGGTTGTTGGAATGCCTTCAATGGTTTCAGTTACATTACCAGGATTGATCGCTAACCATTTATTATTAACAATTTCACCTTTGCCAATTTCACCACCTTTTATAAATATCTTATATTGATAAGGTGCTAATGAAAGATTGTCTCTTATATGAACTTGAGGTGGTAAAAAACCCAGTGTTTGAGCCAATTTTTTGCGTAAACTACGAATTCGCCCTAACAACTCACCATTTTGAGTTTGATCTACCATGGGAATTAATCCATAACCAACTTCCATTGCCAATATATCTTCAATATTAACATCTGACCATGTTGCTTCTATATTAGCTGGCGTGGTTGCTTGTACATTAGCTTGTTTGGGTGCTACTTTTTGTTCAGTCTTTTTCTGTTTAGTTAGCCACCAAGATATGATTAATAAAATAACAGTAAAGAGTAGAAAAACTAAATTTGGCATACCCGGAATTAGTCCAAGTAAACCAATGACGACAGCTGTTAAAATCAATACTTGTGGATTATTAAAAAGCTGTGTAATCATTTGATCACTGATGTTATCTTGTGATGTGACTCGAGTAACAATAACGCCTGCTGCGGTTGAAATAATAAGTGATGGTATTTGTGCTACCAAACCATCGCCAATAGTTAGTAAAACATAGGTTTCGCTAGCATCAGAAAAAGCCATACCGTGTTGAACAACTCCAACTAATAACCCCCCAATAATGGTTATGCCCATTATTAATAATCCCGCAATCGCATCACCGCGTACAAATTTACTGGCACCATCCATTGACCCATAAAAATCGGCTTCTTGAGAAACTTCGGCTCGACGGGCTTTAGCTTCATCTTCACCAATTAAACCCGCATTCAGATCGGCATCAATAGCCATTTGTTTTCCAGGCATACCATCTAACGCAAAGCGTGCACCCACTTCAGCTATTCTACCTGCTCCTTTGGTGATGACCATAAAGTTGATAATGACTAAAATAATAAATACCACAATACCAATAGCAAAATTACCACCAACCAAAAAGTGTCCAAAAGCCTCAATAACCCGCCCAGCAGCAGCACTACCGGTGTGACCTTTTAATAAAACGACCCGCGTAGAAGCAACGTTTAACGATAATCTTAATAAAGTTGCAAATAATAAAACGGTCGGGAATGCTGCAAAATCAAGCACTCTTTTAGTAAACAATGCTACTATCAAGATGATAATTGATAATGTAATATTAAAAGTAAAAAACAGATCCAAAATAAATGCAGGTAGTGGTAATACCATCATCGAAAGAATCAATAAAATTAGCAATGGTCCAGCTAAGACTTGATAATGCCCATTTTTTAATGTATTGGTTGATAATAAATTAAGTAGTTTAGATTTAATCATAAGACTAGTTATTACCTTTATTTATTTATGGATAATGACTCAGGTATGGGTAAATTATTTGGCGCTATTGGTTTATCGCCACCATATTTATACCAATGTTTCAATTGATAAACCCACGCTAGAATTTGGGCAACCGCGGTATATAATTCGGTTGGTATTGTTTCGCCTATTTCACCATGACGGTATAAAGCACGGGCAAGCGGTGGAGCTTCTAACTGGGGGATATTATGTTCATTAGCAATTTCTTTGATGCGTAACGCAATTTTATTTGTTCCTTTCGCTAATAATTTTGGAGCAATCATTGTTTTTTCATCATATTGCAGAGCGACGGCATAATGCGTTGGGTTAGTAATAATCACATTGGCTTTAGGTACATCTTTCATCATACGGCGTCTAGCAATAGTCTGTTGCATTTGACGAATACGCCCTTTGATTTGTGGGTTTCCCTCTTGTTCTTTAAATTCATCTTTAATTTCTTGTTTTGACATTTTCAGTTTCTTTAAATTACTCCATATTTGATAGAAAATATCAAAACCAACCATGGGTATTAAAGATATAACACTAAAAATTCCACAAAGAATCACTAGCTGTATTGCTTTAGTTAATGCGCTATTTAAATGCATATTGGGTAACGAAAGCATGTAAGGGAAATGGTGCATTACAAACAATGTTGAAGCTATAGAAATAAAAATAACTTTAAGTATGCTTTTTAGTAATTCAGAAAAAACTCTAATACTAAATATTCTACCAAATCCAGATATCGGATTTAGTTTTTGAAAATTAGGCTTAATTGATTGCAGGCTAAATAGTAAACCGCCGACACAAAGTGGTGCAAATATAGCAACGATAACTAGACCAAAAAAAATGGGTACAATTGCCCAAAAACCATCGGTTAATAAGTTAACTAAATTGAAGACGATTAACTTATCATCCTCTATTTTATACGAAAACTTCATTGCTGTTTTAATGATCGTAGTTAACTGGTTAACTAAGTGTGATCCCATTAATCCAAATAAAATAATACCTATTAACAAAATTAATAACGAAGTTAATTCACGAGAACGAGGGATCTGCCCTTTTTCTCTAGCTTTTTTTATTTTGCTATCGGTGGGGTGTTCGCTTTTATCTAGATCACTATCGTCAGCCATGATGAAGTTAAATAAAACGCTATAGTTTAATAAAGATTTACAATACTAACAGTATGAACTAATTGCTACTGGGTTGTTGGCTTAATAAGAGGGTATTTTAGGGGGTATTTATGGCGTTTACCGTCAATAAATATTAATTTTTTAAACTTTGGCTCGCTTTGACGAAATAATTTCAGTTTGTTGATAGCCACTATTAGTATAAACAGCAGGACTTTTAATACTTTTAAGATAGTTGATTGATTGCTGGGTTAGATTCATGCGGTTTTGAATGATTAGCCCATTATCACGATTTATATCTGCTAATAATTTTGTTGTATCAGTAATTGATAGCCAAAGAGCTTCGATTGTAGGATTTTCTTTATAGGGCGGTTGAATATTAAATTGTTCACTTAGTTTTATGCGTTCTTCATCCAGTAGCTTTAGTTGAATTAGTAATTGGCTTTTTTTGTTAATAGTTTCACTTAACTGGTTTGTTGAACTATTTTCAATTAATATTTTTTGCTCTGATTGTAGAATTTCTGAAATTGTTTGTAACATCTCTGCTATTTTATTTAGGATGTCATTAAGTGCTAACATTTTTTATCCTTATAATTCTGTCTTATTTTTAAAAATCTTCTAGTAATTGTTTAATTAATTTATCTGCAATTTTATGTGTATCAATAACCAATGTTCCGTTGGATATGGACTGTTTTATTTTTTCAATTTTTTCTACGTCGATATCTTTGTTGGTTGAATGTAAAAGGTGTATTGAATTTTGATTTATACTCACGTTAGTACTTACATTAGTACTGTTTTTAGTTTGTACAGATGCATTGTGAGTATTTTGTTGTTCGTTAATTACATCGCGGCTTACTAGCCCTGTTATGGCTGTAACGGATTTAGTCGCATCTATAGTCATAAAATACCTTTAATCAAATTTAAGATTTAAGTGATTTGTATAATTCTATTATCGGCAATAATAAAAAAATCATTAATATTATTTATTGGAAATTATTACACCTTGGTGAGTTAACGTGCCTTCAACAATTTTATCAGAATTTAGTTTAACTTTTATTTTATCGTTTAATATAGCATTGTTAAGTGTTTTACCATTAGTTGTTATTTCATAACCTTCTCCATTTATTATTACTTTAATTATTTGTCCTGCTTTCACCTGCCAATTTTTTTGAAGCATTGTTGTTTTTATTGGTTCACCCAAATTAATATTTCGTAAAGCTATATGATTAATTGCGTCAACTCCATCCAAAATAACAGTCGAAGGTAGTTTATCCAACCAACCTGATTGTATCTGTATATAATCTTCGTTGATTAGCGTCCCTGCACTTATTGCTTGTTTAGCTACAATATAGTTCCCTTTGACAGCAACATTAATCTGGATAAATTTTTTTTTATTATTGCATTGGGCACTGATAGTCATGTTGCCCCACTGTTTTTTTTTATTTAATAAAGAGAGTGTTGGAGTCTTACAATTTAATTGCGGTTTAGCAGTAAGATAAGTAATTAAAATGTCGTCCGCTTTATGACCAAATTGCTGTGATATTAAATTGTTAATCTGTTTATCAAGCGAATTTGCTAAAACATTATTCCAACTAAATAGTATAAAAATAGTGAGTATCAATTTTGCGATTTTAATCATGCTTATTTATTCTAAATTATTCATAAGCTGATTTTACTTTATGATTGCAAGAAATGAATCTTGAAATAAGGGCAATTTTTATCGTTATTTGCGCAATAACTTTTTTTTTATTCGCTTAAAATTCTAATTATCAAAAAAAATGAGATGATTTTATGTTTGATAAATTAGATACATGGGTTAATTTTCATCAGCAAGCATTAAATATACGTGAAATACGACAAAATATATTAGCTGCAAATATTGCAAATAGCGATACGCCTAACTATCAGGCTCGAGATATTGATTTTAATGCTGAGCTAAGCAAAGCACTTAACAATCAGAATAAGATTAATAACGTTGGACTTAATATCACTTCAAATCATCATATTCAGATAAAAGCACCAATCATGACAAATCATGATGTACTTTATCGTATACCTTATCAGGCTGCGGCAGATGGTAATACGGTCGAGATGGATCAAGAACGTACAGCTTTTATTGATAATAGTATTCACTACCAAAGTAATTTAACGTTTTTAGGTGAAAAATTTAAAAATATTATGGCGGTATTACAGCAAGGATAATTATGATGAGTTTTTCTATTTTTGCAATTTCAGGCTCGGCATTATTGGCACAAACACAACGAATGAATGTAAGTGCTAGTAATTTAGCTAACGCAGACAGTATTACCAGTACTTCAGGCAAAGCTTATCGAGCTAAGCAGGTTATTTTTCAAGTGGATGATAATGGTGAACTTAACCCAATTGCTGGGGTTAAAGTGTCGCAAGTTATTGAAGATCCTTCACCGATGAATTTGGTTTATGAACCTAATCATCCATTGGCCGATGCTAAAGGATATATTCAAAAACCTAATGTTGATGTAGTTGCCGAAATGGTTAATACCATTTCAGCATCACGAAGTTATCAAGCAAATATAGAAGTAATTAATACCGCCAAAAATTTAATGTTAAAAACACTGGCATTAGGGCAATAAAAAGGAGTGGTTGATGGGTATAGCTAATGTTCTTGTTTCAGAATCATCGGGGATAACAAAACCTCAAACGACACAAAAAACTGCATCTGATGGTAACTCAAGTAAAGAATTACAAGATAATTTCTTAACGTTATTAATTGCACAAATGAAGAACCAAGATCCAACTAACCCAATGGATAATAGCCAGCTAACATCACAGCTGGCTCAAATCAATACTTTAGCAGGTATAGAACGTCTTAATACAACGTTAGGAATGGTTTCTGGTCAGATTGATGATAGTTTATCAGTCAATGCCAGTAATATGATTGGCAAGGGAGTGATGGTTCCTGGCAATAAAATTTTAGTTGCGACCTCAGAATCTGAAAGTTCAGAGCCAAAAGAAGAAACCGTTACCACGCCATTTGGTTTTGAGCTGGTACATGAAGCTGACTCAGTAATTATTACTATTCAAGATGAAAATGGCAATGTAGTTCGTGAAGTTGATTTAGGCGCAATTCCAGCAGGCGTTAGTTCTTTCACTTGGGATGGTGTGCTAAATGATGGGACGACTGCACTAGATGGTAGTTATACTTTTTCAGTTAACGCAAGTTATGACGGAAAAAAAGTATCATCAACATCATTATCTTATTCAGTAGTATATGGTGTTATCAATAGTAAAGTTAATAATAAAGTATTACTTGATTTAGGAATACTTGGTTCAATCAGTATTGACGAAGTACGTCAAATTCTTTAAAGGAGATAAAGTTCAGATGGGATTTTCTCAAGCAGTGAGTGGTATGAATGCTGCATCAAAGCAATTAGATGTTATTGGGAATAATATTGCTAATTCAGCAACAGTAGGATTTAAGAGTGCTAGTATTTCATTTGCTGATATCTATGCTGGCTCAAAAGTTGGTATGGGGGTTAAAGTGGCTGCGATTATGCAAAACTTTAATGATGGAATAGCTACAACAACCAACAATAGTTTAGATGTGGCTATTTCTGGCAATGGATTTTTTCGTTTAGTGGATAGTAATGGGCAAGCCTATTACACCCGCAATGGGCAGTTTCAATTAGATGCCGAACGAAATATTATTTCTGCTGATGGTCTTTATTTGACTGGCTATCTTGCAACTGGAACACCACCTCAAGTGCAGCAAGGTGCAGCTCCGGGTACGTTAAAAATTTCGCAAGAAATGCTAAATGCATCAGCGACAACCAAGGCTTCTTTGCAAACAAACTTAAATTCTAATAGTAAAGTTCCTGCAAAACAACCAGTCAATGCGCTTGATGCTGATACATTTAATTATTCTACAACCATTACTACTTATGACTCGCTTGGTAATCAACGCAATATTCAGCTCTTTTATGTTAAAACCGCTGATAACCAATGGGATGTTCATTATCTTGATAGCAGTGATCCTAATGGAAGTTTGCAAAAAGCGGGAGAAATGGAATTTGATTCGTCTGGTAAATTGATTAGTGATCCCGAAATGACCATCGATATTAATGGGATAAATGGAGCTGCTGATAATAGCTTTACTTTATCATTAGCCAAAAGTTCTCAACAAAATATGGGTAAAGAATTGGGTAGTATTAAAAACCCTGTTGTAAATGGATATGCTCCAGGAGATTTGGTCGGGTATAGCATTAATGATGATGGTTCTATTTATGGTGTCTATTCTAACCAACAAACAATGTTATTAGGTCAGATAGCAATGGCTGATTTTGCCAATGTTAATGGGCTAGAGCCTGCTGGAAACAATAATTGGCGATCAACCATTAATTCTGGAGGCGAGGTATTGGGCAGAGCAAATTCTGGTACATTTGGTTCGTTAGCCAGCGGTGCATTAGAGTCGTCAAATGTTGATATGAGTCAGGAGTTAGTGAATATGATTGTTGCTCAGCGCAATTACCAGTCTAATTCACAAACAATTAAAACGCAGGATCAAATTCTAAATACATTAGTCAATTTGCGTTAATTTAAAGGTTATTTATGGATCGTGTTATTTATACAGCAATGTCAGCAGCTAGCCAGACATTAAATCGGCAATCAATTACTACTAATAACTTAGCTAATGTATCCACAGTGGGGTTTCGTGCACAGTTAACGACGATGAAAGCAGTTCCTGTTGTGGGGAATGATACACCTACACGAACCATGGTAACAGCAACAACTCCCACTTTTGATTCAACGATGGGGGCATTTAATTACACAGGTCGAAACTTGGATGTTGCTTTAACTGAGGATCACTGGTTAGCAGTACAATTAGTCGATGGTAGCGAAGCTTATACGCGAAATGGTGCAATTCAAATTGACGAAAATGGTACGCTTAACATACAAGGTAATCCATTAATTGGTGATAACGGTGTTTTGACTGTGCCTCAACGATCTCAAATCAGTATTAGTAGTGATGGAACACTTTCCGCATTGGGTGCAGGTGATAAACCCACGACCATTGCTCAAGTAGGTAAAATAAAGAAAGTCCATCTTGAGCATAATGAAATTATACGTGGTGATGATGGCTTTTTTCGACTAGCGGAAGAAACACGTAATGAACGTGGTGAGAATATGCCAGACAATCCAAAAGCTAAGCTTATGTCAGGTGTATTAGAAGGAAGTAATGTGAACCCTGTTACGGCTATGGTTGATTTAATTAGTCATGCACGCCAGTTTGAAATGCAGATGAAAGAAATTATTACTGCTGATGAAAATACACAAAAAGCAAACCAAATTTTATCTCTAACTTAAATTTATCAATACAATTAGATAGGAATAACAATGATTAAATCATTATGGATTGCCAAAACAGGCTTAACGGCACAACAAATGAATATGGATATTATTTCCAATAATTTAGCCAATGTTAGTACCAATGGTTTTAAAAGACAAAGAGCGGTGTTTGAAGACTTATTATACCAAACTGTTCGCCAACCAGGAGCACAATCATCTGAGCAAACAACATTACCTTCTGGGCTACAGATTGGCACAGGAGTTCGTCCTGTTGCGACAGAACGAATTCATAGCCAAGGTAATTTAGAGGCAACCGATAACAGCAGTGATATTGCTATTAATGGGCAAGGTTTTTTCCAAGTTTTATTACCCGATGGTACACAAGCTTATACTCGTAGCGGTGCTTTTCAAGTCAATCAAAATGGTCAATTGGTGACTGCAGCAGGATACGAAATTCAACCAACAATTAGTATTCCATCCAATGCAATCAAAATGACGGTAGCGCGCGATGGTGTAGTAAATGTGACATTAGCTAATCAATCAACACAGGTCCAAGTTGGGCAACTAACTTTACATACTTTTATTAATGATGCTGGACTTGAAAGTATGGGGGAAAATCTTTACTTAGAAACCGAAAGTTCAGGTGCGCCAACGGAAAATACGCCAGGATTAAACGGCGCAGGGCTTTTATATCAAGGCTATACCGAAACGTCTAATGTTAATGTTGCTGAAGAACTAGTGAATATGATTCAAGTTCAACGTGCTTACGAAATTAATAGCAAAGCGATATCAACCTCTGATCAAATGCTACAACGTTTAAATCAACTGTAAAGTTAACAATATGCTAAAGGTAATGAGATATTTTTATATTTTAATAGCATTTTTTATCAGTGGCTGTGCACAATTGCCTAAAAAGCCTTTAGTTGAAGGTGAAACAAGTGTTGTCCCCAAATTGCCAGACAATGTAAATACGACAGGTTCAATTTATCAAGCTGCTCAGCCTAGTAGCTATGGTTACCAACCAATGTTTGAAGATCGTCGCCCACGTAATGTTGGCGATGTATTAACCATTGTTTTACAAGAAAATGTGAGTGCTAGTAAAAGTTCATCGATTAATGCAGGACGAAATGGTTCGGTGGATCTAGGGGTAAAAACAATACCTAAATTTCTTGATGGGTTAGTCGGTCGAGGTAAAGCTAATACTGAAATGTCTGGAAATAATGATTTTAAGGGATCAGGCGGGGCTAACGCTAAAAATACCTTTAGTGGCACAATCACCGTCACGGTTCAAGATGTCATGATCAATGGTAATCTAAAAGTGATTGGTGAAAAACAGATTGCGATTAATCAAGGTACCGAGTTTATCCGTTTTTTTGGGGTAGTTAATCCAAGAACAATTAGTGGAAATAACACTGTTATCTCAACGCAAGTTGCTGACGCTCGAATTGAGTATGTTGGTAATGGATACATTGATGAAGCCCAAACGATGGGTTGGTTACAGCGCCTATTTTTAAATCTTTCCCCTTTTTAACGAGTATCATTATGTTAAAAAAATTGCGTATTTTTGTTTATTTTGTCGTTATGATGGTATTAGTGATACCAGCGGGCCATGCTGAACGTATCCGCGATTTAGTCACCATTCAAGGTGTAAGAGAAAATGCCTTGGTTGGATATGGTATTGTTGTCGGTCTTGATGGTACAGGCGATCAAACATCACAAACACCTTTTACCATTCAAAGTATTACTAATATGTTATCTCAATTAGGTATTACCGTACCGTCTGGGAGCAATATGCAATTAAAAAATGTTGCAGCTGTTATGGTTACGGCTAAATTACCTTCTTATTCTCGAGTAGGACAACAAATTGATGTGGTGGTATCCTCGCTCGGTAATGCAAAAAGCTTGCGTGGAGGTACCTTGATTATGACACCACTAAAAGGTGTCGATAATCAAGTATATGCTATTGCGCAAGGTAACCTTTTTGTAGGTGGAATGGGTGCAAGTAGTAAAGGTAGCAGTGTAAGTGTGAACCAAACTGCAGGGGCAACTATACCTAATGGTGCAACCATAGAACGAGAGCTTGCAACCCGTTTAGATGAACAAAATGTTATCCATTTACATCTTAATCAATTTGATTTTACTCGAGCCTTAAAAATATCTGATGCAATTAATAGGTTACAAAAAAATACTGCAGTAGCGTTAGATGGTACAACGATTGCATTACATATGCCAAAAGAAAGTAGTGCACGAGTACAACTACTTTCACGAATACAAAATCTTGAAATTAGCGCTACGCCAGTTTCAGCAAAAGTTGTTATAAATACTAGAACCGGTGTTGTAGTTATGAATCAAAAGGTTAAATTAGATAATTGTGCGGTTGCACATGGTAATTTATCTGTTGTGGTAAATAACAAATTAAAGGTAAGTCAACCAAATACCCCATTAGCAGGCGGCACAACAACCGTTACACCAGATAATCAAGTTAGCGTTGCGCAAGAAGGAGGGGCTTTACACAATATATCCTCTAGTGCTGATTTAAATCATGTTATTAATTCGCTAAATGTATTAGGTGCTAATCCTACAGAATTAATGTCAATACTTGAAGCGCTAAAAACAGCTGGTTGTTTACATGCTTCCTTAGAAACTATCTAAAAAAAGACTTTATGAATAATAAAATTGGACAATCTTTGAATCGCTTCGCTTATGATTTTTCGGATATTAATCAATTAAAGCGAAATGTAGTTAATGGCTCTGCTGAAGGTATTAAGCAAGTTGCTCAGCAGTTTGAGTCATTATTTATTAATATGATGATGCAAAGTATGCGAAAGGCTGTACCTGAAAGTGGTTTATTTAGTCAGTCTGCTACACAACTATTTACTTCAATGTTTGACCAACAAATTACACAGCAAGCAGCGGGTAAAGGGTTTGGATTAGCAGATATGCTTATTAAACAGTTAACTAATAAAGTTTCACCATCAATTAATGTTAACCTACAATCTAATACAAACAATAATACTCAGCAAAATCTCCAATTAGCTCAATCCTTATTTAGTAATGCATCGCCTAATTTATCGCCTGAAGCACTAGGGCAAATACTATATCGTAACCATAATGCTAACAAAGCAGCTGAAATTAAACATAACGAAGCAATATTAAAAACACAACTAGATAATGTAAACGAAGATTATGTCACAAAATTTGTTATGGAATGGCTAGAGCCAGCTAGGCAAGCTGCTAAAAAATCTGGTATTCCGTATGAGGTTATTATTGCGCAAGCAGCACTAGAGACTGGGTGGGGGCAAAAGCAAATTAAAACCGCTAATAATCAATCAAGCCACAATTACTTTGGTGTCAAAGCAACATCGTCATGGAATGGCAATTCAACTCGTTTAACCACACATGAATTTGTTAATAATAAAATGATGAAAATTGAAGATAATTTTAGAGTCTATAATAGTAAACATCATGCATTAACCGACTACCTCAATTTACTAACTAAAAGTCCCCGTTATCATGCAGTTATTAAAGCTCCTGATGCCAGAACAGCTGCTAAAGAATTACAAGCTGCACATTACGCAACTGATCCAAATTATAGTGATAAGCTTATTCAAATCATTGGTCGTATTGAAAAAATTGCAAAAAATAATCAGTTAACAACTGTATCAGGATTTAGGAAAATTGCATTTAATTAATAATAGAATTACTCGGTTTGAATACAATGCTCAATACTTTGCTAGTAAAAATATTATAAAACTAATTTTAAAAACAAATAATTATGAATTAAATAAGAAATCAATCAATAAAAAAAACGTTCAGGTAGAGTATTGATTTTATTAATTTTTTATAATTAAGCGTCACTCGCTTAAACTGATGGTTTATATTACATAATGACATTGTTTTTGAAACTTTTTAGTTAAAATAAAAAAGGAGGTGGTAAACCTCCTTTGAGTGGGATGAATAGTTTGAGTCGATTCACAACTTAGGGTAAAAAACATTGCTTAAATAAAATTAGGTTACAAAACTTTATTTCATTTGAAACAGTGACATACTTTGCATAGTCATAAAGGTATATTGTGCAGCTTGTAAATTAGCTTGTAGCATTACATATTCTGAAATGGCTTCGTACCAATCGACGTCTTCAAGTTGGCTGATTTGAGTTTGAAATTCAATATCTAATGTTTTCCCCAATGTGGTTAATCTGTCAATTTCGGATAATACCGAGCCACCTTCTGCTCTAAGTGTCGAAATATTATTAAAAGAATTGTCTACTCCATGACGTGCTTTTGATAACCCAGATCTAAATTGTTCAACGGTATCATCATTATCATAATCTAGATCTATTTTTAATGCCTCAATTGCATAATCAATACTTGCAAATATGTTACTTTCTGCTGGTGAACCATCAGATTCTTTAACATTTGAGCCAGTCATAAATACTTGAATACCTGTAAAACTTAGCGATACTTCTCGCGAGTCATCGATTAATACATTGATAGAAGTTGTACCGCCTACGTAACTCACTTCACCTGATTCATTCATTACAAAAGGAGGTGTATCGTTTTTCTTACCAGCAAAAAGGTAGTTACCATTAGTGTCTTTTGCATTAGCTAATGATAAAAGTTGATCTTTTAAACTTTGTAATTTATTAGCAAGATCGAGTCTATTTTCTTCATTTAAGGTTTCATTTGATGCATAGACCAATGTTTCCTGAATTGCTTGGATAACAGTATTGGCTTCCGATAAGATCGTATCTTGGCGACTAAGTGATTTATCGGCATTTTCGCGTGTTGCTTGGAACTGTTCATTTTGTGCTTGCGCTTGCTTTATTATTAATGATTGTGATGCTCCCATTGGATCATCAGAAGGAGTTAAAATCTTTTTACCTGTTGCCAAATGCAACCCCGATTTTTGCCATTTGCTGTTGGTGTTTAAAATACTGTTTAAGTTTTTTTGATAAATTGAGTTTGTGCTAAGGCGCATTTTTTATCCTTTAATCATTTAGTTAAACCTAAAATGGTATCAAATAGTGTTGTGGCCGCATCAATCACTTTGGCATTTGCTTGGTAATACTGCATATAAACCTGCATAGAGATATACTCTTCTTCAATATTAACCCCTGAAATCGATTGATTTTGCTCATAAATTTGTTGAGTTATATTTTTGCTTGATTGAGCAGAAATTTTTGCTGTTTGAGTTTCACTACCAATGTAGTTAGTTAAGCGGGTATAAGCACTTTTTAATGTTGTTGTACCATTAACAAGTTTTTCATGTTGGATTTCTAATAATTTGGTTACATTACGATTATCACCAGCGCCATTTTCTTCATCGTTAATACCTGTTGCTAGTTTATTTACATCTTTCACTAGCAGTTGTAATGACGAAGCAATATCGGCAACTGGTTTTATGATAAACGAATCTCCAATAACCGCATTACCACTTATCTCAATGGTCAGTCCATCAAAAAACAATTTACCATCTTTGATTTCAGGAGTAATTAGCTGATGATCAGATAATCTTGTGACAATCCAATTATTACCATCAAATTCTATTTTATAATCAGAAGCTTTTACTTCACTCAAAGCATTAAACTCAATTTTGGCTGAAGCATTACCTTGGTTTTTAGTATTTGTGACACAACTAGGATGATTGTAATCAAACAACTTTTCACCTTGATTACCATTAATATCAATACCCGACATATGCACTTCATTAAAACGTTCTGCTAAATTTAATGCAATTAAGCCTAGTTGATTGCGGGCTTCGGTTAATGGTCCATCACGAAAGGTTAATAAGCCGTGTAACGTACCTGATGTAATGTTTTGGCTTGTCAATTCTTGTGTTGCACCTGAAGGATGAGTATAAATAATAGTATTTAACGAAGGATCATCTGTTGAAGGTTGTACCGATAATAAGTTAATAGAAGAGCCTTGAACTAAATTTAAACCATTAGCAAGCGAAAGATTATATTGTCCATTTTGTTCAGTAACGGTAATGCCAATGATTTCGCTTAATTCATTGACTAACTGATCGCGTTGGTCAAGTAATGCATTAGGTTCGTTTCCACCGCCTACCGACTGTAGTTGTGATATTTTTTGATTAAGTTCGGCAATTTGTTGAGTATAGGTATTAACTTTATCAACATTACTATTTAATTCAGTATTAACGTTGGCAATTTGGTTCTTTAAATTTGTTTCTGTTTTATTAAATTGGCTAGTTAAAGATGTCAGATCACTAATAACAGTTTGTTTTGTCGATGCATCACTAGCATTGGATGCAAGTTTATTTAAACTGGCAAAAAGATTATTAATTTGAGATGAAATACTATTGTCATTCTCTGCTAACAGATTATCTACTTTAGATAATTCATTATAATAAGCTTTGATAGAACCATTTTGTGATTGTGATTGCCGTAGTTGTCCTACAACAAAATTATTAAAAGCGCGATTAACAGATGATACACAAACACCGTTACCGACAAACCCAAAACTATGCTGAGTTCCATTTGCTTGGCGTAAAATTTGTTGTTGACGATTGTAACCAGTTGTATGAGCATTACTAATATTATTGCTTATTACATTCAGCATATTTTGTGCTGCATTTAACCCACTAATACCAGTATTCATTAATGAATTCGCCATAAAATCCTCTCAATATAGTTTGAGTTCATAATATCAATTAAAATAAGTCTTTTTTATATCGGGTTAAATTCACAAAACTTTAATAATTGTTGTGCGTGTTTTAAAAAAGTTTTCAAATAAATTCATTTTTTCAAAAATGAATTTATTCTGATTTGGTCTGTTGTGATTGTCTTAAAAAATCGGTTCCGGTCATGTTATTTTCTTCTTCAATATACTGTTGTGCTATTTTATTCAAAATTAAGATACTGATACGGCGATTAGCATCTTTACTGTAATTAGGATTGTTTAAATTCACTGTATCGGCAAGTGCAATAATTCGAATAATTTTATTTGAGTCTAATCCACCAGCTATAAGCTCTCTTCTTGATGAATTAGCTCTATCTGCAGATAGTTCCCAATTGCTATATCCTCTATCACCTGTTGTATATTGGCGTTCATCAGTATGGCCTGACAAGGTGATTTTATTTGGTAAGGAATTGATAATCGGCGCTAATGCATGCAGAATTTCTTGCATATTAGGATCAATGGTTGTACTACCAATATCAAACATGGGTTTATCATCTGAAGCTAAAATTTGAATCCGTAACCCCATTTCAGTTAATTCAATAATAAGATTAGGTGCTAATTTCTTTAGGCGTTCATCAATTTCAAAAATATCATAAATTTTACGTGCCGCTTCAATCATCTGTATTTTTTCAAGTTGCTGTTTCTCAACTTCATTCTGTGATTGGGTAAAATGATAGCTTTTTTCTTCACCAAGTTGTTTACTAACATCATCACCGCCACCAGGAATCGGACTTTCACTATCGCTAATATTTTTACCGCCATTGTAGCCAAGAATTAAAGGGGTTCTAAAGTATTCAGCAATACCTTTCAGTTCTTGAGGGGTAGATGTAGAAATTAACCACATGACTAAAAATAGTGCCATCATTGCGGTCATAAAGTCGGCATAGGCGATTTTCCACGAACCGCCATGATGTCCACCACCATGCCCTGATTTTTTCTTTATAATTATTCTTACAGATTTATCTTTCATTATTCTTTATTTTCATTTGGATTAGATTTTTTGTCTTTAACTTCTTGTATGTATTTTTCTAATTCAAAGAATGATGGCCTTTCATGAGAAAATAATGTTTTTCGCCCAAATTCAATACAAATTTGTGGCGCATAATCATGCATGCTGGCAATAAGTATTACTTTAGTACATTCTAGAACTTTCACTGTATCGGCGTTTCTTTGTTTTAATAAAGCAGCTAATGGCGAAACAAAACCATAAGCAAGCAAAATTCCTAAAAAAGTTCCTACCATAGCATGAGCGATAAGCTCACCGAGTTCACTTGCTGGTCTATCAGCTTGAGCAAGTGTATTAATTACGCCCATTACAGCAGCGACGATCCCAAATGCTGGTAGACCATCACCAATCCCTGAAATGGCATCTACAGGTTTTTCAAGTTCGTGGACAAATGTTTCAATTTCTTCACTCATCAGTGTTTCTATTTCAAATACATCCATATTGCCACTAATCATAAGACGTAAGTAATCAGTGATAAAATCACAAATTCTTGGATTAGCTAAAATAAGTGGATATTGTTTAAATAATTCACTTTCATGCGGATTATCAATATCTGATTCAATGGATAGCCCTCCACTTTGGCGAATCTTCGTCAAAATGGTATACATAAAATTAATGAGTGTTAAATATAGATTCTTATTATATTTGGATGTTTTAAACAATTGACCTAAAGACTTAAGTGTGGCTTTTATTGTTTTTTGTTCATTACTAACAATAAAAGCGCCTATTGCAGCACCACCAATAATCAGTAATTCGAGTGGCTGAAATAGTACAGCTAAATAACCACCACTGAGTACATAACCAAGTAGCGCCGAAGCGATCACTACAATATATCCTATAATTATTAGCATTGACTTTCTTCTTTCTCCATAAAATAACGAACGGCTGAATTGCTTTAATATTTATTTAAGCAGTGATCTGTTTGGCAACTGATGAATTTAAATAACTTGGTTTCGATAACACTTTCATGCATTTTTCGTCATTTTCTTTTTGTGTCTTATTATTTTTATCCGCCCTTGACGGAGGCTGACATAAACTGCAAGTAAAAGTATTTTGTGGATGATAAGCGTGTGTAATAAAACGTCCACGACATGCGTTACAACATGATTGTTGCATTATTTTCCTTTCGACAAATTTGACTAATATCCACGCTCTGGTTAATCCTAAAACAGGTTTATCCTTATGTGATAAAAATTGGCATTGCTCTAAATAAAGTTGATAGGCTTTTAAGATAGTTTGAATGCCTGATTTTAGACCATTTTTAACTAAATAAGAGTATGCGTTATAAAAAATACTCGCATGGATATTAGGTTCCCATGTCATAAACCACGAGGTTGAAAACGGTAATAAACCTTTAGGTGGAGGACATCCTTGAATCTCTTTATAAAGCTTTATAAGTTTATTTCGACTTAAGTTGGTTTCACTTTCCAGCATTTGGATTCTTCCACCTAGGGAAATCAATTTGATAGCGAGTTGAGTTTCCTCATATTTTTGGATAATACTTGTACTTGTCATCTTAGTTCCTTAGCTACTTATTGATTGAATCTAATAGCAAACTTGATAAAAGAATTCCTGTATGCATCTGTTTAATATCACCAATGCGAGATTCTTCAGTAAGTTTTTTCATCATTTCAGCATTTTCAAATCGTAACTGAAAAGTTAATTGATTTGTTTCTGATAGAATCAACATTTGAGAGGTGTTTAAACGGCTAAGTATATCTGCCGTTTCTTCATCAATACCTAATCGATACATTGCCATGACTTTGTCTTTCTCAATCATTTTCTGGCTTAATAGTAGTGTTGATAGATTCAAATGATGTATACATTTTAGAATATCGTCATCTAATAAATTTCCCAATTTAGTCACCAATCTATATTTGTAATTTTTCGCATAAAAAAACGAAAAATTAGTGAAATTAAACTAATTTCGTTTTTTTATGCTTAAAATTACATTTTTAAACGCAAAAGGTCAATAAAAAAATAATTTCAATTATTTTTTATTTTAATTACACTTTATTTTGATTGTTTTTTTATTTTTTCTAAAAATTAATTTTACTTTGTATTCTTTTGATAGCTTGGCTATGTAATTGGCTCACTCTTGACTCACTAATATCCATTACTTTACCAATCTCTTTTAAATTGAGATCCTCTTGGTAATAAAGTGATAAAACAAGTTTTTCTTTTTCTGGTAGTTTTTCAATTTGTTGAATAATTGTATTACGAATTTCCTCATCTATTAGTGCTGAAAAAGGATTATTATCTTCATCACATTTAATAATGCTATCAATGTTATCACCCAATTTTTTATGAATTTCATCATACGAACATATTTGGCTATTATTTGAATCTAATAAAATTTTTCGGTATTCGCTTATAGGTAGTTCTAAGTATTTAGCAATCTGATAATCACTAGGAGGTGTACCTAACTTCTGTTCTAATTCATTAATTGCTGTTGTAACATCTCTAATTTTCTTACGGGTTTGTCTTGGCAACCAATCACGACTACGTAGTTCATCAAGCATTGCTCCTTTAATTCTTGGTATGGCAAATGTAGCAAAAGTATTACCTTGAGATGAGTCATAACGTTTTATAGTATCTAATAAACCGATATAGCCAACTTGTAATAAATCATCAAGCTCGACTGTTGCAGGTAAACGAACTGCTAATTTTAAAGCTTCATTACGCACTAAATGAATATATTGCTGCCAATCGATTTGGTGTATTACACCGCGTGAGTTATATAAGCTATCATCCATTTTTGAACCAATGTTAAAAAAAATGTCTAACATTATTATGACGATGGTTAGCAAATTTAATGGGTTGAATAAAGGGCTAAAAAATAGCTAATTATCATTATTAGCCATAACAGCATTATAAAATGCCGTTATGGTTATATGACAGGGTTATAATAACTAAAATGAGAAACAGAATTATTGCAATAAAGAAAGTACAGATTGAGGTACTTGGTTAGCTTGTGCTAATACTGAAGTACCTGCTTGTTGTAAAATTTGACCTCGAGTCATGTTTGATACTTCTGTTGCATAATCAGCATCTTCAATACGGCTACGTGCAGAACTTAAATTATTGACAGTATTATTGATATTAGTTACAGTTGATTCGAAACGGTTTTGTACCGCACCTAGTTGCCCTCTTAATGCATCAATTTTTGATAATGCAGAATCAATTGTTTTTAATGGATCTTCTGTTGGTGAATCAGATACGTTAAATCCATTTAAACCAAGTTCAGTGCTATCAATTTTTTTCAAATTGATTTCAATAGTTTCGCCATCATTTGCACCAACCTGAATTTTAAGTGTTTTATCTTCAGATAATACTTTAGAACCATTGAAATCAGTTTGGTTAGAAACACGATCAATCTCATCTAGACGTTGATCAATTTCATTTTGAATTGATACTAAATCACTTTCAGAGTTGGTACCATTTGCTGCTTGAACAGTTAATTCACGAATACGTTGTACGTTGTTGTTGATTTCGTTTAATGCACCTTCAGTAGTTTGTGCAAGTGAAATACCATCATTTGCATTACGAGCAGCTTGTGTTAATCCTTTGATGTTTGATGAAAAACGGTTAGCAATTGCTTGACCTGCTGCATCATCTTTTGCGCTATTAATACGCATACCTGATGAAAGGCGCTCAATAGAAGTACTAAGAACGCTTTGAGAATTGTTAAGGTTATTTTTTGCCATTAAAGACATTGTATTTGTATTAATTACTTGTGCCATTTTTATCTCCAATAATATAAATATTAAAATCAACAAGATGTTTAAATTTAATTCAATATTCTTGTTGACAAATAACTTATCGGTAACAAAATAGGGAACTTTAATATTTTTGATGATTATTTTTTTATGGTAGCAGTTTGGTTGCAAATTAAAACTGATATTATTAAATAAATCATAGCATTATTTATTTGGAAATAATTTCCCGATGATTTTTTATTCAAAAAATAGATTGCCATCAATTTATTAGATAAATATTTAAAGGAAGACTAAATTTTTTTGATTGTCAGCCGATATAAACAATATTGAATAATTGTTATAGGTAGATTAAATCATGGCAATGAGCGCACTAGGTATTGGTTCTGGAATCGATCTTAATGGTATTTTAGATCAACTAGAAGTGGCCGAAAAAACACGTTTAACCCCAATTACAACTCAACAAAAAGCAATTAATGCGAAAATTAGTGGTTTTGGTAAATTAAAAAGTGCATTAACAACATTTAATACTGCAACGGAAAAACTTCAAAAAAAAGAGCTTTTTCAAAGCCGAATAGCAACAGGAAATGACAATTATTTTTCGGTAAAAGCAAATAGTAAAGCAGCATTAGGTAATTATACAGTTACAGTTGATCAATTAGCGACATCTCATGGTATTGCTACATCGACGATCAATGATAAAAATGCTAAGTTAGGTAATGATAACCAAACGCGAACTATTATTATTGAACAAACGAATGGTCAAAAACTTGATATAACCTTATCTCAGGATGAGGTATCTTTAGAATCAATAGCAAATGCCATTAATAATGCCAAAGTTACTAATGAAGATGGAACAACCAGCTCTTCAACAATAAATGCTGCCATTATTCGTTCTGGATCAGATGGTTATCAATTAGTTATCACATCGAAAGAAACAGGTGAGCAACAAAGCATTACTTCTATCTCATCTGATGATGAGAAGTTAAACGATATTATTGGGTTTGATATTAATCAACCAAACAATAGCCATATGACTGAAGTTTCAAAAGCGCAAGATGCTAAATTTTCGTTTAATGGTATTGCCATAACAAGTAGTTCTAATACTGTCAAAGAGGTCGTTGCCGGTGTTGATATTACATTAAAAGCAACTACAACAACAAGTCAAAATTTGGTAATAACCGCAGATGATGAAAAAGCCGAAGAAGCAATTAAAGAATGGGTAGAGGCATTTAATCAGTTACAATCCACAATATCAACATTAACCCAGTTCACCACTGAAGAAAAAAATTCCAAGGAATTAAATAGCAGTAATGGTCCGCTTGTTGGGGATGCAACATTGCGTAATATAGATCAAAGCATTCGTTCGATATTTTCTAAAGGACAATCCGGCGAGTTTTCGGTATTAGCCCAAATAGGTATTAATATGGACAAGAATGGTACGTTAACTATTAATGAAAATGCTTTAAAAAAAGCATTAAGTGAAAACAGTGATGCAGTCGCAACACTGTTTACTGGTGACGGTAAAAACACAGGAATTGCAAATGAAGTTTTTGCTAAAGTCAGTGGGTTTATTGATAGTGATGGTATGATTGATTCAGCAACTAATGGTTTGAATGCAACATTAAAGTCATTAGATAAACGCCATGAACAAGTGAGCAATTCTATTGAACAAACTATTGAGCGTTATCGGGTGCAATTTACCAAATTAGATATTTTAATTAACGAGTTAGATAGCATGAGTAATTATTTAACAACTCAATTTGATATGATGGCAAATTTAAAAAAATAGAGAATAGTAATGTATAAAATGGGCTCTCATGCTTACGAGCAAGTGAATTTAGAAACGCGTATTAGCCAAGCATCCCCCCATCAATTGATTGTTTTATTATTTGATGGAGCACTTAATGCAATTAAATTGGCTAGCTTATATATTCAAAAAGGTAATATTGTTGGTAAAGGTAACGCAATTTCTAAAGCGATTAATATTGTTGATAATGGTCTTAAAAGCTGTCTAGATTTAGAAAAAGGCGGTGAAATTGCTGAAAATTTAGATCGTTTATATCACTATATTAGCCAACAATTGTTATTGGCTAATTTGCATAATGATCAAGAAAAATTACAGACTTGTTTCGATTTACTTAACAATATTGCTGAGTCGTGGCGTGAGATTGCTAAGTAAAAAAGGATGATTATGCAAGGAAATAATTTATTAGAACAATACGAACAATTCAACTATGTTGTTGAACAAATGTTAATTAATGCACAGAATGAAAACTGGGATTTATTGTTGAGTTGGCAGGCGAAATACCTTCAATTATCGAAAGGTATTATGTTGGTTGATGATTTTTCGAAAATTGAAAACATGCCATTGCAACATCAAGACATGATTCTAATGTATATCAAAAATATACTTAGCTATCAACAGCAGTTAACCCAATTAATGATTACTCGTCATTCTCAGCTTAGAGGTTTAATAGGTAAACATGTTGATTATCATAACAAAGTAGGAAACTACCAAAAAATTGCGAGTTTAGTATAAATTTTAGAAGCGTTTGGTTCGGGCCTTATTTTTCATAATAAGGCCATGAAAATCTATTACTGTGTTGATTAAATATATTATTTTATGCCAGAATAAATAATCATACATAAAACAACCGCACAAAAAATATCTCTTTTTATTTATTATCTAATAGAGGCTATGAATTAAACATTCATATTCATAATTTCTTGATAAGCAGCAACCAGTTTATTGCGTACTTGAATACCAAACTGCAATGAAACCGATGATTTTTGCATATTAACCATGACCTCATTCAATGAAATATTTGCATCTCCCATTTCAAAAGCTTTAGCTTCATTATTTGTTTGTATTTGTAGTTGACTGATGTTATCTAAAGCGGTTTTTAATTCTGAAACAAAGTTTTTATCTGCAAAATTCGTTTTTGAGGAAATTGACGTTGATTCATTTAAATCATCAAGTTTAAATGAATCTAATATGTTGATTGTATTCATTTATTGTGTTTATTTTTCTGTTTTTTGTTAATGTGTCGCTAAATTTATCATAAAAACTAAAAAACAAAGGGTCTAAGTAAGGGAAAAAGTGCACGCTTTTCTTGCCATTGAATTTTTTAAATACATGGATAATAACGAACAGAGTTAATCTAAATAGTTTAGAGTCAGGGTGCCAATGGCTAGTCAAACAGTCAATAATAAAGGTGAATCAATATTAAATAAGTTGCCTTTTATAAATCAACTAAAACAAAACACCAAAATGGCATTGTTAATTGCAGCTGTAATTATAATAGCCATTATTAGTTTTATTTATTTATGGGCTAAAGATGAGTCTTATGCAGTTTTATTCAGTAATTTAAATGATAAAGATGGTGGTGAAATTATTAGCCAACTTGATAAGATGAATATTCCTTATCAATTTTCGTCTTCTGGTTCCACAATCTTAATTCCACAAGATAAAGTCTACGATACCCGATTACGTATTGCTCAGCAGGGTTTACCAAAAGGTGGGGCGGTAGGTTTTGAATTGCTCGACAAAGAAAGTTTTGGTATGAGCCAATTCAATGAACAAATAAATTATCAACGAGCTTTAGAAGGCGAATTATCCCGAACAATATCCATCATCAGTAGTATTGATGATGCTAGAGTGCATTTAGCGATGCCTAAACCTTCTTTATTTGTCAGGGAAAGGAAATCTCCTTCTGCATCGGTGGCGTTAACGTTATTTCCTGGGCGATCGTTATCACAAGGTCAAATCGATGCCATTATCCATTTAATTTCCAGTAGTGTGCCAGAATTACAAGCAGATAAAGTGACCATTATCGATCAGCATGGTCACCTGTTAACTGGTGAAGGTTATCGTGATAGAAACACAAATGTTGCTCAACTCGAATTTGGTGAGCGAATTGAAAATAATATTCGTGAACGAGTAGAAAAAATTATCACGCCAATTTTGGGTAAAAATAATGTCAAGGTACAAGTGAATGCTGATATTGATTTCAGTCGACAAGAATCAACATCAGAAACTTATGATCCTAATAGTGATATTGCTAATCAAACTATTCGCAGTAAGCAACAAGTAGAAAATCGTCAATCAGCTAAAGGCTATGGTGTAGGTGGTGTGCCAGGAGCTTTGTCTAATCAACCTGTACCTGCATCTAGCGCGCCAATCGATGAACAAGAATCGACTGAAAAACACGATAAGCAAGGAAATTACAGCTTGCAATCAAATAATACCGTTAATTTTGAAGTAAATAGAAAGGTTATACACAGTCAAATACCTGAAGGTCGTATTAAACGTTTATCGGTTGCTGTTTTGGTGAATTATAAATTTGTTACAACCGAGCCAGATAATGTTAAATCTGAGGATGTTGACAGTGATAATGACAATGACAAAAACAAGTCATCTTCCATAACTGAGCAATGGGTAAAGCTAGATAGTGATGAACTGAAAAATATTGAAGCATTAGCCCGTCAGGCAATGGGTTTTTCTGATTTACGTGGTGATAGCTTGACTGTTGCAAATTTGAAATTTACCGATCAAACACTTGATGACAACGATAATATGGCATTTTGGAAAACTTCTGAATTTTATGATTCTGCTAAAACAGTAATTAAATATCTAATTTATATTATTATTTTATGGTTTGCGTGGCGTAAGGTTTTACGTTCGGTATGGATAAAATTACAACGTAAATTCCTTATTGATAATGGAGAATCATTAGTTTCTCAATCTACCGTAGACGATACATTAGATTATAAAGCTCACAGTAAACAACAGCAAAAAATATTTGAAGATAATACGCAACAACAACAGCATATACGGAAAATTGTTGAAAAAGAACCGCGTGTAATGGCACTAATTATTCGTAATTGGATAAATAAGGAGGACACTGAGCAATGATATTAAGTGAATCTCAAAAAGTAGCTGTGATTTTAATGGTGTTAGGTGAAGGGTTAGCGGCACAAGTTATGCAACATCTTAACCATAAAGAAGTGCAACAAATTAGTAGTGCGATGATGTCATTACCTCAATTTTCTCAAGAACAGTTGAAAGGTATACTTAACGAGTGCCAAGTTGCTCTTGAAGAATGCGCTGTTTTAAATACCGATCCAGATGGTTACTTACGTACAATATTGGGTCGATCTCTTGGTAGTGAAAAAGCCGAACGTTTACTGGATGAATTATTAGATACAGGAAAAGAAGAAGCAACCGATGGTCTTGAAATGCTTAACTATGTCGATGCTACAAGAGCAGTTGATTTGGTCAAAAAAGAACATCCACAAATTATTGCAACTATTTTAGTTCATCTAAATCGTGATTTAGCGGCAGAAATTCTAAATCTATTTGATGATGAATTACGAAACGATGTCATGTTACGTATTGCAACTTTTGGAGGAGTAGAGCCTTCTGCACTTCAATTACTCTCAACTTCATTATCGACTTTACTACATGGTCAAAATATCAAACTTAATAATCTTGGTGGTATACGTACTGCGGCAGAAATTATTAACTTAATGAAAACGCAGCAAGAAGAGCAAGTTATTAATGCATTGCGTGATTATGATGGCGAGTTAACCCAAAAAATTATTGATGAAATGTTCTTATTTGAAAATCTTGTTGAAGTGGATGATAGAAGTATTCAACGCTTACTTAAAGAAGTCGATAATGAAATATTAATAATTGCATTGAAAGGTGCATCGGTTGAATTACGAGAAAAACTATTGAGTAACATGTCACAGCGAGCGGCATCTATCTTACGTGAAGATTTAGAAAATAGACCTCCTGTACGTTTATCTCAAGTTGAAACTGAACAGAAAAAAATACTGGCTATTGCTCGTCGATTAGCAGAAAGTGGTGAAGTGATCCTAAGTAGCGGTGATGATGAATATGTGTAATCGGCCAGATAGATTAAATTGGGAACCATTAAGTTTTCAAGATTTCTCTTTACCCGAATTACCGAAATTAAGTAAAAATGAAGTTGCTATAAACGTTGGAACTGATGATCCTGAAACAGAACTAACTGCTACCGAGATAGATAATGTTGTAATTGAACCAGAGTTAAATCAGGCACAACAGTTAGAGCAATTAAAAGAAGAGGTAAAAAAACAGGCTTATCAGGACGGTTTTAATTTAGGTCAACAAGAAGGTTTCAATGCAGGTAAGCAAACTGGTTATGATGAAGGATATCAAATTGGCGAGCAAGAAGGGCGCCAGTTCATTGAACAACAACTTAATGAAGAAAAATTAAATGCCGTTCAAGCTATAGCTAATTTAATAGCTAATTTTCAAAATTCGATTAACGAGATCGATGAATTAATTGTTCCTAAACTGCTTGATTTAGCATTGATTGCTGCGCAAAAAACAGTAGGCACGATACCAAAAGCTAAGCAAAAACAGCTTATATATACCATAAAAACATTAGTTGAACAGTGTTCAGTCTTGTCTGAACCTATTGCATTGCATCTTAATCCAGCTGATTTACTGTGGTTAGAACCCATGCTGAATGATGAAATCAGTCAACATCATTGGCAACTTATTGCCGATTCTAACGTAGAACAGGGTGGATGCAAGATATTTACCGAAACTAATGAAATTGATGCAAATATCGATCAACACTGGCAAATAATGTCTGATAGCTTAAAAGAGGACAATCATTAACGTGAGATATTCTGCACAATGGCTAAATAAAATTGACCAAGCTACACAACAACTTGAATCACTATCACTAATCCGCCAATATGGAAGATTGATTAAAGCATCGGGACTTGTGCTAGAAGCTATTGGACTAAAGTTACCTTTGGGGTCTAACTGCTTGGTTGAACGACAAACCGACGGTCGAATTGAGCCTGTTGAGTGTGAGGTAGTTGGATTTAGTGATAAAACACTTTATTTAATGCCATTTGAATCAACTGACGGTATTTTATTAGGGGCTCGAGTCTATACTAAGCAATATGATCTAACACATTTTAACCATAAAGTATTACCTATGGGAATGGGATTATTAGGTCGAGTGGTTGATGCTATGGGAAACCCCTTAGATGACAAACCATTACCTGAGCATATTGAGTATGCTGGATTAGCCAATAAATCCCTTAATCCACTACAACGGACTCCTGTTCATCAGGTTCTTGATGTTGGTGTCAGAGCTATAAATGCCTTGCTAACCGTTGGCAAAGGGCAACGAATGGGCTTATTTGCTGGATCAGGGGTTGGTAAAAGTGTCTTACTAGGCATGATGGCTCGTTATACGCAAGCGGATATTATTGTTGTCGGTTTGATTGGTGAACGAGGTCGAGAAGTTAAAGACTTTATCGAAAATATTTTAGGCGAAGAAGGATTGGCTCGAGCGGTTGTTATAGCAGCACCAGCGGATGTTTCGCCATTATTACGCTTACAAGGAGCGGCATATGCAACAAAAATTGCTGAAAACTTTCGTGATAAAGGCTTTAACGTTTTATTGATTATGGACTCTTTAACTCGTTATGCTATGGCACAACGAGAAATTGCTTTAGCAATTGGTGAACCCCCAGCAACTAAAGGTTATCCTCCATCAGTCTTTGCAAAGTTACCCGCATTAGTTGAAAGAGCTGGCAATGATGAAGAAGGGAAAGGCTCAATTACTGCATTTTATACGGTATTAACCGAAGGTGATGATCAACAAGATCCGATTGCAGATTCGGCTCGAGCAATTTTAGATGGACACATTGTTTTATCTCGATCTCTTGCTGAATCAGGACATTATCCAGCTATTGATATTGAGGCTTCAATCAGTCGCGTAATGACAGATCTTACTGCTCCTGAAGATGAAAAAAAATCTAGATTATTTAAACAATTATTTTCAAGTTTTCAACGAAACCGTGATTTGATTAATGTTGGTGCTTATGTATCTGGCACAGATCCATTATTAGACAGAGCAATAACGCTATATCCTGCTATGCAAAAATTTTTACAACAAGGTATTAATGAACATTGCTGTTATCAAGACGCTTATCAACAATTAGCGGCCATTGTTGAGCCACAATTAGCTCGTTAGGGAAATATCATAATGAATAAAAATCCTTCGCAACTTGCATTTTCAACATTAAAAAAATTGGCGCAAAAGTCGGTAGACGATAACTTGATAAAACTAAAAAAAGCAAATGAAAATCATCAAAATGCACAATCACAGCTAAATGTTTTAAATAATTATTATGTTGAATATCAACAAAAATTAAATAATGCCTTATTTGAAGGTATTAAAGGTAGCGAGTTAAACAATTTTAAATCGTTTATTGCTTCAATTGAACAAGGTATTGAGCAACAAAAAAAACTATTGTTATCGTTAGATATTAAACAAAAGCAAATTACAAATCAGCTTAATCAATCACAAAAAAGCTTAAACACATATACCACACTATTAAATAAGCAGTATAACCAATATTTGCAACGACAAAATCGGTTACAGCAAAAACTGACAGATGAATTTGCGCAGTTACAATTAGCAAGGAGAGTATTAAATGAATGTTAATCTTATCAATGGATTGAACCCTACTGTTTCTCATCAATCAGATCTTGTTGAAACCAATTTAACGAATAATGGTAATGATTGCTTTCAACAATTATTACAACAAAGTGAAAATCAAACCGAACATAATAAAAAAACAGTTAATGCCAAATTAAAAGGTATCGATGATGCGCAAGAAGATAATGATCATAATGTTGAAATATTAATTACGGAAATTTATCCCTTTAATATACAAACACCAATAGCACAAGATAGTGATATAAAAATAGATCAAAATACTGAAACATTAAATGTTAATTTATTCGATGGATCATCATCAGAAGTGGTAATCGATGAGCAAGCAACGCATTTACTTACTTCTATTTATGACAGTGAAGATTTAATTAATAAAGTAACATCACAAACAGAAATAAAAACTAAACCTGTGGATAAAGGAACGACAAATATTAAAGATAATATTAATAATTTTGCTAACTCAAAAAATGAATCGCATAAAGCTAGTGAATTTATGCAGAAAGTAGTGATAAATCAAGTCCAATTAATAAATAATTACGATGATGAAGGACAAATGGCTACTAATCAAGAGCCATTTTTGTTAGCCAATACCAATGGACAAAACCAGCTATTATCACAAACTAGTATTAGCGTAAGATCAGCGACAATAAATTTACCTACACAAAATATTATGCAGTGGCAAACTTCATTAACTGAACAAATTATTATGCTTAATCGTCAAGGTATTCAAACTGCCGAAATAAAATTACATCCACAAGAGTTAGGCTCAATGTACATTAAGCTTGCAATGAATGATGATAAAATGAATCTTCATATGATGGCTGCACATAGTGCTGTTAAAGGTATGTTAGAATCGGCTTTACCTTTTTTAAGAACATCATTAGAAGATCAAGGTATTACACTAGAGCAAACAAATATCGGTGATTTTTCAATGATGAATGATTCAAAACAATCTGATACACCGCAACAAACAAAAAGCAATCAAACCCAGAAAGTCGTATCACTTGATGTAATAGACGATAGTATTGAGCAATCTCTAGTTGAAAGTCGATCAATTAAATCTAGACTTAGTATATTTGCTTAACTAATAAGATTATTATTTTTTGAGCAATTTTATATTTTAAATCAATTGAAACGTTTAAATAGGTAATGTTTTGTTGCCTATTCTTCAAATCAATTTAAAAAATATGATTTATTATTCTTGTAACTATACCTAATTAATGGGTTATAAATCTTTTTAAATTTATAGAGACAAGAATAAATATGCCTACCACGAAAAAAAAAGTAAGTGTTTTAAATCTGATCCTTATTCTTATTACGTTGTTAGCGATAAGTGTTGCGGCCTATTTGTGGTTTCAAAATCACTCACAAAGTACAACTAAAGCACAAGAAGACCCCGAAGTTACGTCACCGGTATTTTTAACATTAAAACCGTTTACTATTTCATTACCTGTCTCAGAAGATAATATTGAAATTAATAAAATCATTTATATTGGAATAGTTTTGCGTATCGCTGATGAAGATCAAAGAACGGTGTTATTAGATTATTTACCAGAAGTAAGAAGTGACGTGCTACTTTTAACTTCAAAACAGTATGTCAACAAACTAAAGCAAGAATCGGGAAAAGTTGATTTACAAGAACAGATAAAAAATACCTTATCAAGACAATATGATGCAAAACATTGGGTAAAAGTTGATGAAGTTCTATTTACTGATTTTATTATACGGTGATTGCTATGCCCAATAAGATAGAGCCCATAACGGATTTAAATGAAAATAGTGATGCTGTACAACTATCTGATAGTTTTGTTAACGATGTTGACGATAGCAGTATTGATGCTTCTTCTTTTTCGTTACCTTCTGGTAAAAAGGTTAATGTTAAACCTTATGATTTATCGGTAAAACATCGCTTTATTCCTGAACGATTAACCGCATTAGAAATCATTAATGAACGTTTTGCTCGTCAGTTTAGAATTGGGCTATTTAATAGATTGCGTCGCAATGCTGATGTAGTTGCATCGCCTATTGAACCACAAACATTTGAGGAATTTTCTGATATTTCATTGGAAAACCATTTAAATTTAGTTCATCTTAACCCATTAAGAGGTTCAAGCTTATTTTCATTTTCACCTGAATTAGTCTTTATTATCGTTGATTCATTATTTGGAGGAGACGGGCATACAACTAAAATAAAAACACAAGGACGAGAATTTACCCACACCGAACAGCAAATCATAAAACGAGTATTAGAATTAGCATTAGTTATTTATCAAAATGCATGGGCTGATGTATACCCAATTGAAACCGAATATATTCGCTCTGAAATGCAAAGCAAATTTACCAACATTACCAGTTCACCTGATGATGTCGTGCTAACAACAAACTTCAAAGTCGAAGTGGGTCATAGCAAAGCAACATTTTGCATTTGTATCCCTTATTCTATGGTTGAACCAATCAAAGAGTTGCTAATAAAGCCGCCTATCGAAGAACAGACTTATCAAGATGATAATATCTGGATGAGTTCATTAACCACTGGAATTAAACAATCATCTGTCGAATTAGTTGCCAATTTTACCCATATTCATACAACTGTTGAAAAACTGTTGGCGTTAAAAGTTGATGATATTTTAACAATTGAAAAACCAACAAATATAGATGTAACAGTTGGCGGTGTACCAGTATTAAAAGGCCATTACGGTAAAGTAAATAAACAGTATGCAATTCAAGTAGAACAGGTCATTAATCCTGTGATAGAACAACTGAATGAGGGAGTGTTCAATGACTGACATTATACCAAATAACGACGAAGACCAAGAAGAAAAAGTAATGAATGATGAACTTATCACTAAAGAGGCTATTTTTGAAACATTATCTCCGCAACAAACAGAAGATAAAAAGCAAGATATTAATCTTATATTAGATATACCTGTTTATTTAAGCGTTGAACTTGGTCGAACAAAAATAGCTATTAAAGATCTATTAAATCTAACCCAAGGTTCGGTAATTGCATTGGATGGGCTTGCAGGAGAACCATTAGATATATTAATTAACGGTTATTTAATAGCTCAAGGCGAAATTGTGGTAGTTGGCGATAACTATGGTGTACGTATCACCGATATTATTACTCCATCAGAGCGTGTAAGAAGATTAAGCCGTTAATGACAATAAAGCAACCTAATTTGATTCAACCTACGGTTGGTGCAACCAATACTAATACCTTATCGCCATCGTCTTCTGATTTAAATATTTATACCGAAATTGGATCGTCAATGGGATTAACGCTTATTGTGATCATCGGTTTTATTTTATTGCTAGGATGGCTCGCAAAACGAATGGGTTGGAAAAAAACGACCGAACAATGGATTGCCGTCAAAGCCACATATAACATTAATCCTAAAGAACGTATTATGGTTATTCACGTTGATAACCAATTATTAGTGGTAGGTGTTACTCCTCAACAAATGACATTGTTACATACCATCAATGAAGAAAGAACCAAAGTGTTACTTTCGCAAAATGGAGCAGATAAAAATCTTACGAAAATTAACTCATTTCAACAGATATTACAATCCGCTTTAAAAGTGAAAAAGGAGTAACAACAAGTGCGATTAAATTTAACTATTTTGCTAAGTTTATTGCTATTTAGCTTATCTAGCCATGCTGAAACTTCAGCTTTAACTAACATAAATCAGTCCCTAACAGGTGGGCAAAATTGGTCGTTACCAGTTGAAACATTAGTCTTTTTAACATTGCTCACTTTTATACCAGCAATATTATTATTGATGACCAGTTTTACAAGAATTATCATTGTGTTAGGTCTGTTACGTAATGCCCTAGGTACGCAATCAGCACCGCCGAATCAAGTTATTTTGGGAATTTCGCTTTTTATGACATTTTTTATTATGTCGCCAGTCATTGATAAAATTTATCAAGAAGCGTATGTGCCATATTCACAAAATCAAATCACCATGCAAGAAGGATTAACAAAAGCAACTAAACCATTACAAGAATTTATGCTTACCCACACGCGAGAAAATGACCTAGCGTTATTTGTTAACATGTCTCATCAAAACGACATTCAAACACGTGAAGACGTTCCCCTAAAAGTATTAGTTCCTGCTTTTGTGGTGAGTGAATTAAAAACAGCGTTTCAAATTGGTTTTACAATTTTTATTCCATTCTTAGTAATTGATCTAGTGGTAGCAAGCACGCTTATGGCATTAGGAATGATGATGGTGCCACCAGCGACAGTATCATTACCATTCAAATTAATGTTATTTGTCTTGGCTGATGGTTGGCATTTATTACTTGGATCATTAGCACAAAGCTTTTTTAGTTGAGTCGCACTATGTCATCTGAATATATCAGCACGTTAGCCATACAAGCGATAAAAGTTGCGGCATCATTAGCTGGACCGTTATTATTAGCCGCATTAGTAACAGGGTTAATCATTAGCTTATTACAAGCTGCGACGCAAATTAACGAAATGACATTATCATTTATTCCCAAGATCATAGTGGTCATTGTGGTTTTAATAATATTGGGTCCATCAATGCTATCAACCATGATCGACTATATCCAAACCGTTATTACAGATATTCCTAACTTAACCCGTTAAATGTAATGGAATTTGATATCAACAATTTATTTAATATCGATTTCTTTTCTTGGATTAGGGACTATTTTTTCCCTTTTGTTCGTATCTTAGCGTTGATCATGGTAGCGCCCATTTTTGGCGAAAAGGAAACGCCTAATCGAGTTAAAATTGGCCTAGCGCTACTCACTACGATTGTACTGCCACATCCACATATTGATGACAATATAAAAATATACTCATTTATAGGAATATGGATTATTGCACAACAAATAATGATTGGAATACTTATTGGTTTTACCATGCAGTTGGCATTTATGACAGTGCGATTTTCAGGAGAATTAATTGGGATGCAAATGGGGCTAGGAATGGCGACCTTTTTTGACCCTATTGGCGGTCCATCAACATCAGTATTATCGCGCTTAATTAACATCATTGCTTTATTAATATTTCTCAGTCTTGATGGCCATTTATGGTTGTTATACGGCATATCAAATAGTTTTGATATTATTCCGATTGCAGTAATGCCATTACAAGCGAATGGATACTTAGCATTAATTGAAGTCAGCAAACTATTATTTATCAACGCAATCATGTTAGCACTTCCTTTAATGACATTGCTATTAATCATCAACATATCATTAGGACTACTTAACAGAATGACGCCACAGCTATCTATATTTGTGGTTGGTTATCCAGCGACCCTATTCTTAGGGTTAATCATGCTAACTTATTTAATTACAACACTACCCGCATTTACTGAATTTATTTTTGAACAAATGTTTGAGCGAATTTCTAGTATCTTATGGTATTTAACTCAATGATATAAATTGATCACACAGTCGTATTTAATTTACCTATTCAACTTGACTTGCTTTTTGTAGATATTGAGTGAGGTTACTATTCTATAATATTGATTTAAAATAGATTTCTATAAAAAAGATAATGAATGCTTAAATAAAAATAATGATCTAACTAAGCATTTTTATTGTATGATAGATTATATTAATTAAAACTAAACAGATTAATGCTGATAAAATCAGCATTAATAAAATAATTAACTAAGCTTTTTTTACAAAACAGGCTTTAAGCATTATTTTCATACCGTCAATTTTACAATCGATTTCGTGATCACCTTCGACTAAACGAATGCCTTTGGCTTTAGCACCTTTTTTCAGCACTGTTGAAGATCCTTTCAATTTTAGATCCTTAATCAAAATAATATCGTCGCCATCAGCAAGTAAATTACCATTGCTATCTTTTACCTGTAATCCAACATCAGAAGACACAGCTTCGTTTGGATCCCATTCGTGGGCGCATTCAGGGCAAACACAAAAGCTGCCATCATGATAAGTGTGTTCAGATTGGCAAACAGGGCAATTAGGTATAGATTCCATAGCTTATAACTCTTATAGATTAAATAAAATGGTGTTTACTATAGCAAAAAAATGCTATTAAGTCATGGATGTTGTCTATTCGCTATTGTTAGGATCTAAAATAGTGATATACAAAAATATAGAAAGTATTAATTATGTTTTTGTAAAGGTTAATGATTAAGTTTTAATATTAATAAGCAAATATGTCATTTTAAGTAGTAGACTCGTTATTTTATATTTTTGGTGAAATAAAATATCGACAGTGACCAAGCTCGATTTAGGGGGATTTTTTTCAGAATCTCCTAAAAATCCTTCTTTAATAAAAAATCAAATAAAATCAGTACTCTACCTGAACGATTTTATACCTTCAAAAGGCGCTTATTTCACCAGTCAAAACCGACCAACTAATCTTATTTTACCTCACCACGAACAATTATTTACAATAAATTAACAAAAAGCTAGCCAACCATTTTTTTAATGGTTATACTTTCAACGCTATAGGGAAACAAGCTTATTAAATAAGCAAATAATTATAAAAATATAAATAAAACAAATAATTACTTGACAGGTGAACCATAATGCATTATCATTTTAGGCACAAGGCACAAGGCACAAGCACTGGCAAACCTATGTCTTAAGTTTATCAAATAATCTTATTCGACGAGTTTTTACACGAAACTTGTTTATATCTTCCAAATTATTTCTCAACGAATTATCGAAATTATCGCTCAAATCACCTAAAACAGCTCTGCTAGTATCAGCACTGTTATTGTCATTGCCATGGAATAATGTACAGGCGAATGACAAAAAGTATCGAGCGGATAATCGTAGTGATGCAATAATGCTACAACCGTCGCCAGTTATCAATTATGTAAGGCCGGCTGTATATTTTGGTAACGGCAAATATGCAGGCCCAGTTGACATATGGAATCCTAGTAAAGGCTTCTTAGTTCAATCAACCAATCCTGAATCATACAACCTAAATTTCCCGACCACGGGTGCGCATAATTTATATTTTGATTTACTCATAACTGGAGATATAGAAGAATTGACATGGGAACCAGTCACGCATGAGGGAATCACTGCGACAGTGACAAATGTTGTAGCTAATGATAAGTGGCTTCCTGATGAGGATAAGGGACAAGTTGTAGCTCGTGTTAAGCTAACCGGTCCAGATGCAAGTAATCAATGGTACAATCCTAATCCTAGCCGAATAGCTAAGCCATGGTTACCGCAGAAGTTTGAGTTAGTGGGTAGAGATATATATGGCGGTGAGGTAGTAAAATATGGATTTGTGTTGAGACAGTGGTTAGTCAATCGGGGTAGTCAACGGAAAATTTATAGTGAGCATTTAGCATGGTGTAATAGTTTGGGTTATCGAATGCCACGGGTAAGAGATTTAACCAATTCAAACTATAATAATTTAGGTGCAACACCTAGTTCATCAGGTGCTCATTACAAGCGTCACATAGGCGCTGGCTTTTTCACGGAGTGGGGCTACCTGCCCTACTACACTGATGTGGGCTTCGTCGACGGCGGCTGCTGGACGAGCGACGCAACAGGTAGCGACCAGTTCTATGTCTTCTCGGACGTCGGCTACGTCTACAGCACCAGTTTCAGCAACTCCCGCTATGGCCTTTGCACCGCACCTTAGCTTTTAGCGTTTAGTTCTTAATCCTTAGGGCGCGGAAGGGGGTTACGGTGCTTGAGAGGATAATATAACAAAGAATAAAGCCCCCGCGTAAGTTGGGGCGTTTTCCTTAGGGTTGCGCTATTGTGGCAAAGCCACAATAGCGCAACCCCCGCCGCCGCCGCTGAAACCACCGCACCAATCTATTTTATTCACCAAAATAAAAAGGCCTTATTTTTCACTAAAAATCTGTCAGAAAAGGTTATGATTTTATTAAAGTTTTTTTAACTGTTTTTTTACCAAAAAACACCCCTAACACACTGGCAATAAAGCCACAAAACCTTTATACTATATAGCAGTTTTTAGTATGACAAATGGCATACTAATATAATTCGTTCTTTAACATCATCAATTGGAATAAATTTATGCATCCGATGCTGAATATTGCTATTCGTGCTGCTCGTAAAGCAGGTAATGTAGCCATCAAGGCTTATGAAAACCCTAGTTCAATCGAAATCGAAACCAAAGGCGTTAATGATTTTGCCACTAATGCCGATCGTGCGGCTGAAGCTTTGATTATTGAAACAATCAAAAAAGCTTATCCTGACCATACTATCATTGCCGAAGAAAGCGGCTTAGCTAAAGGTAATGATGCCGATACTCAGTGGATAATTGACCCAATTGATGGTACGACCAATTTTATTAAAAATATCCCTCATTTTGCAGTGTCTATCGCAGCTCGGGTTAAAGGTAAAACCGAAATTGCTGTTGTTTATAATCCAATGAGTAATGAGCTGTTTACGGCTGCTCGTGGTAAAGGCGCCCAACTTAATGGTTATCGTATTCGAGTGAGTAATGCGAAAGATTTAGACGGTAGCGTGCTAGCAATGGCTTTTCCGTTTAAAGCTAAACAATATAGCGATAGTTATTTTGGCGTATTACAAAAATTATTTGTTAGATGTGGCGATTTTCGTCGCACTGGTTCTGCCGCTTTAGATCTTGCCTATGTTGCTGCAGGTCGTTTAGATGGCTTTTTTGAAATTGGCTTAAAACCATGGGATATTGCTGGCGGTGAGTTGATTTTGCGTGAAGCTGGTGGCGTTATTACCGATTTTGCAGGTGGCAATAATTATATGGTTTCGGGCAATGTTGTTGCGGGTAATCCTAGAATTGTTAAGGATTTATTAGTTTCTACTCAAAACGAGTGGCCCGAAAAATTACGTAACTAACGTTATCTTTTTTATTTCCTCTTATTTTGATCGCAAGTTAAATTCTTGCGATCTGTCTAGTATTTTTCTGCATTGTTATCAATTTTGAGTATATACTAATCAATAATCGTATAAAAATTAAGGCTGCATTTTATGAAGACAATACAATATCATCTTAATATTGAAGGAATGAGTTGTGCCTCTTGTGTTAGTCGTGTAGAAAAAGCAATTAAAAAAGTTGATGGTGTGACTGATGTCAGTGTTAATCTGGCTACTGAGAAAGCAACTATTAATGCAGATACTCATGTTAAACTTGAAGCATTAATGTCTGCGGTTGATAAAGCGGGCTATCGTGCTATTAAAATTTCAGATCAACAATCAGGTACAAAGAAAGTTAAAAAACAAGCACCTATTTGGCCGATTGTGATTTCTGTTATTTTAGCCATTCCTTTTGTGTTACCTATGTTATTAGAACCTTTTGGGTTTCATTTGATGATGCCAGCTTGGTTACAACTGGTTATTGCATCTATTGTGCAATTTGGACTTGGTGCTAAATTTTATCGAAGCGGTTTTAATGCGGCTAAAGCGTTGTCGGGTAATATGGATTTATTAGTGGCCATTGGTACTAGTGCGGCATATGGGTTATCAGTTTATCAGCTTATCATGGGCAATGATGAGCACCTTTATTTTGAATCATCAGTTATTATTATTACCTTAATTTTGCTTGGTAAGTGGTTAGAATCAAGAGCTAAACATCAAACCACACAAGCAATTGAGGCTCTGTCTGCGTTACGCCCTGATGTTGTTTTAGTAAGGCGTGATAATCAAGAAATCAGTTTACCCATTAACCAAGTTAAAGTGGATGATATTGTTATTATTAAGCCAGGGGAGCGCATTCCAGTTGATGGCATTGTGATTGAAGGTGCATCTAGTAGTGATGAATCAATGCTAACAGGTGAGAGTTTTCCTGTAAATAAAGCCGTTAATGATGTTGTTACTGGCGGTACAATTAATGGCGAAGGGTTACTTATCGTTAAAACTACAGCGATTCAAGCGGATTCTACTTTATCTAAAATCATTGAAATGGTTGAATCTGCTCAGGCTAAAAAAGCACCAATTCAACGAGTTGTTGATCGCATCAGTGCTATTTTTGTGCCTGTGATTTTATTGATTGCACTTGTTACGTTATTGGCTTGGGGGATGATATCGCATGATTGGCAACAAGCATTACTCCATGCGGTGGCTGTGTTAGTGATTGCTTGCCCTTGTGCATTAGGCTTGGCAACACCAACAGCAATTATGGTTGGTACAGGAGTGGCTGCTCGTCATGGCATTTTAATTAAAGACGCCGAGGTGTTAGAAACACTGCATAATATTAATATGGTTGCATTTGATAAAACAGGTACATTAACCATAGGTAAACCAGAATTAGTTGAAATGGATATTATGGGTAGCGAGACGCCCGATCAAATTTTATCGCTCGCCGCATCATTACAAGCAGGTAGTGAGCATCCACTTGCTAAAGCTATTTTAAGTAAAACTAAAGAGTATCATTATGCTCAAAATATTACTTCGGTAGCTGGTTTAGGAGTGATGGCAACCGTTGATAATACCGAATATTATTTAGGTAGTTTGCGTTGGATGAAATCATTAAATGCCTATTTTGTTGGTATGGACGATAAAATTAATCAGTTATCGAGTAAAGGTTATACCATTTCATTTTTAGCGAAACAGCAATCAGAAGGTAATGTGGTGATATTAGCACTCTTGGGTTTTGCCGATGTAATAAAGGGGGAAGCCGAAAAAGCTATTCAAGCATTACATCAGTTAAATGTAAAAACCGTTATGTTAACTGGTGATAACCAGAAAGCAGCTAATTATGTAGGGCAGCAGTTAAGCTTCGATAAGGTTATTGCTGAAGTATTACCGCAAGATAAAGCAAACTATATTTATCAACTACAAAAAAGTGAAGATATAACTGGTAATAAGACGGTGGCAATGGTAGGAGATGGTATTAATGATGCTCCAGCCTTGGCGGCTGCCGATATTGGTATTGCTATGGGCACAGGCACCGATGTGGCTATGCATGCAGCAAGTATTACTCTAATGCGTGGTAATCTGTTTTTGATTGCTGATGCGATCGATATTTCGCGCCGAACCTATAATAAAATTAAACAAAATTTATTTTGGGCATTTTTCTATAATTTAATTGGTATTCCGCTAGCGGCATTGGGATTTTTAAATCCAATGATAGCTGGTGCCGCTATGGCGTTAAGTAGTGTTAGCGTTGTAACCAATGCACTTTTACTTAAACGTTGGAAGGCAAAATCAGAAAACCAATAATATAAGATTTTTGTTTTGAATTAAGGAGGCTTAAAGCCTCCTTTATATTGATTAGAAGACAAATTAACTTAATTCATTCTACAAATAAGCGTACATTCTTGTTAAAAAGTTTCAGGTAACATAGTGTTTGAGTATAAAAAGTATCAAAAAAGTACGTCCAATATTGTTCAATAGTAATAATAACCAAGATAATTATGCCTTATTTTGTTTACTGAATTATTTTAGGTTGGTATCGATCTAATAGCATGTTATTAAATTTATTTTCTGGGTCTAATAGTGCTTTAAGTTTAAAAAAGCGATCTGCTTGTGGGTATGCGCGCTGAAATTGTTTACGAGTTGCATGTAATTGATACGGTAAATAATAACTTCCACCCTTTGCTAATACTGCATCGATTAATTCTCGTGTCCAGATTCCTACTTTCTTTTTGCTTTGTTCATCAGTATCTTGTTGATAATAAATAACAAAAGCAAACACTTCGGTTTTAGCCCATGCTAGTAATGAACCGCTATCAGGATTTGCATGACGAATCGAAATATTAATCACATTGGCCTGATGTTTTTTTAGGATAGCAATTAATTCAGGGTAAAAATCCTCAAACCGCTCTACAGGGATAAAATACTCCTGTAGAGCAAAACTTTTATTTTTGCTTTTAATTGGCTGTAAATTCGACACATCATAACTGGCTTCATAATTACGCCACATTACTGGTTGTTTTGTATAATCTATATCATCATACAATTTACGTAAATGCTTGCCTAAATTTGATGAGGCAACAATTTTTATTTTTTGTTCCTGTTCAAACGAATATTGGTCGGTTGGGCGTAATCTGTCCAAAATAGTCAATGGTTCTTGTGTTTCTTTAAAAGTGACAGCACGAACTTTTTCAAAATCTGGTGGGTAAATTACCGAATTGTGGAATATGGCACTTTTGTCAGAACGAATCTGTTGCATAAAATATGGGTAATACTTGGTAATTGGCATAACATCGCTAATGCGTTTTACTTTAACATTATCAACAAGTTGCAAAGTGACTTCTGTAATTACGCCTAATCCACCATAACCGCCGATAGCACCATAAAATATATCTTGATTTTCTTTTGGACTGGCTTCGACAATAGCGCCATCAGCTAGGACAATTTTGAACTTCTCAACAGATAAAATCATAGGGCCTTCTCCGATATAACGCCCATGCACATTTACACTAAGCGAACCACCAATACTAAAATTGGCATAGCTTTGCATAATTTTTACTGATAAATTGTAGGGATCAATCAATTCCTGTACTTGACGCCAAGTTGCGCCTGTTTCAATGGTTAAAAGTTTCTTCTCAGGGTTGAAATCAATTACATGGTTGAGTTTTTGTGTATCTATTTGAATTCCATTGCTTATTGCTGTTTGTCCACCCATGCTGTATTTGCCACCAGCTATACTAATTGGACCAGAGGTATTTTTAACTAATTCTGAGACTTGTTGAGTCGATTCTGGTTGCATAACCGCAGATGCTTGTACAGGTGTCATACCTGTAACATCATTTACAACGACAGCTTGCGTTTTTAGTGGTAGTAGCAAGAAAAGACAGTAGCTCAATAAAGTTAATTTTTTCATTGTAAGTTATTATTTATTTTTGATATATTAGGAATATGATTTTATCTATACAAATTAAATAAATCAATGCTTCTATAATTTTTATGTGTTTATTCTTGAATAAGTTTGAAAATGAGTTGCCATTCCAATTCTATATCTCAATTCTAATTTCTTATCACTCTATAAAACGTTTAACCCAATCAGTGATAGTCATTTTTTCTTTATGAAAAGGCGTTATATTTTATATTCATTACAATCGTTTCCAAATTATTGTAAAAAACTTGAGTGATTTCTATATGGTATGGGTTTTTACTTATTTAGCTAGGATTTGAAACTAATTACCGCTAAAATACGACGCAATTGTGTTGGCTATGGGATAAATCAAAAATAAACCGATGATACTTTCATGCCAAAGTAAATGAGTTAATGAGGTTGAACGTTGTGATTACATCTGAAGAGATTAAAAGTCGCTTATGGGATGGTGCCAATGAACTGCGTGGTTCGATGGATGCCAGTCGTTATAAAGACTATATGTTAGGTTTAATGTTTTATAAATTTTTAAGCGATAAAACATTATCATCATTTAAAATGATGATAACCAGAGATGAGATCACGCAGTCCGAGCTTATCGCTAATTATCATAAAAGCATGGCTGAACGTGGTCCTCAATTAGAAAGCATGCTGCAAAATACACTAGGTTATTATGTTTTACCCGAACACCTTTATCAAACTTGGATTGAAGATATAAATAAAGGTAATTTTGAAGTGCAAAAAGTGATCGACAGCTTAAATCACTTTGAACGTTCAATTGCCAATAGCAAAGATGCCGATGACTTTAAGAATCTGTTTTCTAATTCAACCTTAGATTTAACCGATACTGCACTTGGTAGTAATTTACATGAGCGCAGTAAAAATATTAAAGCCTTAATCTTATTATTTGCCGATCTTGATATGGTCGCTTTACAAAAAGGCGATGTATTAGGCGATGCTTATGAATACCTGATTGGGCAATTTGCCATGGAAGCGGGTAAAAAAGCGGGAGAATTCTATACACCACGTCAAGTGAGTGAAGTAATGGCACAAATTGCCGCCAAAACGCCAAATATTCGGTCAATTTATGATCCAACGGTGGGGTCAGGCTCATTGTTACTAACTGTTAAAAAACATTTAACGAAACAAGCGCAACAAAGCTTAACCTATTACGGTCAAGAAAAAAATACCGCTACTTATAATTTGGTGCGGATGAATTTATTACTGCATGAAGTCAAACCCAATAAAATGACTATTAGAAATGGCGATACTTTAGCCCATGATTGGCCAGAAGATCCTGAGCGCCCTTGTGAGGGCGTCCAATTTGATGCGGTGGTAATGAATCCGCCTTATTCAGTCAAAAACTGGAATCGCGCAGGATTAAAAGTCAGCGATCCCCGTTTTGAAATAGCTGGCGTATTACCGCCCGATTCAAAAGGTGACTTTGCCTTTTTATTACATGGACTATTCCATTTAGGGCAAAGTGGCACTATGACGATCGTACTGCCACATGGGATCTTATTCCGTGGCGTGGCTGAAGGCGAAATCCGCAAACGATTATTAGAAAAAAACTATATTGACACTGTAATTGGCTTGCCAAGTAATCTTTTTACCAACACTGGCATCCCCGTTGTGGTTTTAGTGTTAAAAAAGAATCGTCAACTGACTGATCCGGTATTAATCATTGATGCATCAAATACCTTTATAAAAGTCGGTAAGCAAAATGTCTTGCAAGAAAAAGACATCGCCAAAATTGTTGATACTTATGTATTACGTCAAGAGCAAACTGGCTATAGCCATTTAGCCACTCGTCAAGAGATTATCGCCAATGAATACAACCTCAATATCCCCCGTTATATTGATGCCATTGATGATGATATTGCTCACGACGTCGAAGGTCATTTATTAGGTGGCATACCACAGCACAATATTGAGCAACTTGCTGTTATCCGTGCCACCACGCCCGACTTATTGCAGTCGGCATTAGTGCCTGTGCGTCCGCACTATTTCACCTTAAAAGAAGAGATTAGCGAATTAAGCACTAAAATCTTAAATGATGAACGGATACGACAGCAATCGGCGCAATTAGCGCAGCAAACGCAAGCTTATATTGACAGCTATTGGTCACAAATCATTGCAGTTAATGATGCAGAGCAAATTCACCCACTAATGGAAGCCATGTTAAACGACATAAAAAGCCTGCTAACTAGCTTTAATCACATTGATATCTATGACGGCTATCAGATTATTGCCGAAATTTGGCAAAATGCATTACTGCATGATATTGAAATTATTTCAGCGCCTAAAACTAATTTTTATACCGCAGCACGTAACCGAGTGCCCAATATGGTCAACAAAGGTAGCGGTGCTAAAAAACGGTCTGAGCAAGACGGCTTTATCAGCAGTCTGATTCCAAGCGAATTAATTGCCAGTGAATTATATGCCGATGAGCTAACCAATATCGACAACAATAAACAGCAAATCCAAACGCTAGAAAGCGAACTTGCGGATCTGGTCGAAGCGGCCAAAGTGGAAGACAGCCCGGAGTACGATGCGCTGTATGAATCGTTGAAAAAGAACGATGATGACGAACCATTAGACTCATTTGATAATAAAAAACTCAAACAAGAGTTAAAAGATACACCAAAAGATACTGAAGCCTATGTAATACTTAAAAAAGTCGATAAATTAATCAGCCAAAAATCGACATTAAGTAAACAGATTAAAGCGGACGAGTTGGCATTAAAAGAAGCGGTACAAGAACGGATTTTAAACTTAACGGATCAAGAAATTGACAGGCTAATGTACAAAAAATGGTTTGGCAATACCATTGCGTTACTGAGCGAATTAATCGAAAAACCGATTAAAGCCGAATTAAAAACCCTACAAATGTTAAACGAACGTTATCAAGATACCTTAACTTCGATTGATAAAGAGATCGAGCAACTCGAAGCCGAGTTACAAGCGATGATGCAAGATCTGGTGGTAACGCAATGAGTGCAAGTAAAAAATTAGTTCCTAGGCGACGGTTTAAGGGGTTTGAGGGGGCTCAAATTTGGAAACAATCATATTTCTTACAAGTTATCATTCATATTATCGACTTTAGAGGTAGGACTCCTAAAAAATTAGGCATGGATTGGAGTGAATGCGGCTTTTTGGCGCTTTCTGCCTTAAATGTTAAAAATGGTTATATTGATTTTAGTGCAGATGCACATTATGGGGATAATAATTTGTATCTAAAATGGATGGGGGGAAATGAATTAAGAAAAGGGCAGGTTATATTTACTACAGAAGCTCCAATGGGAAATGTAGCACAAATCCCCGACGATAATGGATATATTCTAAGCCAACGCACAATTGCTTTTGAAGTTAACAAATCAGAAATTACTGATGATTTTTTAGCTATATTGTTAAAATCACCTAGCATATATAATTCATTATTGATGATGACAAGTGGTGGCACAGCAAAAGGAGTTAGTCAAAAATCATTAAGTACATTAAAAATTAATTTACCTAGCTCAATAACTGAACAAACCCAAATAGGTGAATTCTTTAAGAAACTTGATAACCTTATTAATACTCAACAAAAAAAATTAGAAAAAGCCAAAACCCTAAAATCTGCCTATCTGACGGAAATGTTTCCAAGTAGGGGAAAATTACAACCTAAGTTACGGTTTAGTGGGTTTAAAGAAGACTGGAATAATAAGGAACTGGTTCAGTTATTAAAATATGAACAACCAACTAAGTATATTGTAAATAATGTTGACTATAATGACGCTTATAAAATCCCTGTTTTAACAGCAGGGAAAAGTTTTATATTGGGTTATACGAATGAAGAAAACAATATTTATAAAGCAAATATTAATAACCCTGTCTTCATATTTGATGATTTTACTACTTTGTCACACTATGTTGACTTCCCCTTTAAAGTTAAGAGTTCAGCAATAAAAATTTTAACGCTAAAAAATCAGAATTATAATTCTGTCTTTGTTTATTACGTATTGAGAAATATTATGTATGTACCTCAAAATCATGAAAGGCATTGGATTTCAAAATTTTCGAAGTTTGAGGTTTCTGTTACTTGTGAAGTAGAACAACAACAAATCGGTAATTTCTTTAAATTACTCGATAACAAAATCGCCCTAGAACAAAAAAAACTAGATAAATTAAAAAACATCAAACAAGCTTATTTAAACGAAATGTTTGTATAAAAAGGAGTTAAGGAATGAGTCAGGTTGTAAAAGATGCCGCAGAAAAAACCTTTCAAGAAAACTTTGTTAAAGAATTAGAAATATATAAATGGCGGGCACCTGACTTTTTAGATGGTAATCGACGTAAAGTAACGGTTAATGATTTAGTCACCCACTGGCGGAGTGAACTTAATCGGCTTAATGCTGATCAGCTTGAGGGCGTTGAGTTAACCGATAACGAATTTAGCCAAGTAATGGCAAAAGTTAACCAACTACAAAACAGCTACCAAGCGGCAAAACTGCTCGCCATGGAAGAGTCAAAAGGCAAAATCGATGGCATCTATCGCGATGATAACCCGCTTATCACCCGTAAACAAATCACCTTAACTATCTTTAAAAAACCCGAGGTGCGTGGCGGTGATTCCTGTTATCGCATTGCCCGCGAAGTGCAAACACCTAACGGTAACCGTTTTGATTTGGTGCTGTTAATTAATGGTTTACCGTTAATTAATATCGAACAAAAACGTACCGATAAAAACCTTGACGAGGCATTCGAACAGTTTAAGCGTTATTATCGAGATGGCGAATATAGCAACAATTTTATGGCTTTTTCGCAAATGATGGTAATAAGTAGCGAAATCGAAACCCGTTACTTTGCCACGCCCAAAACAATTAATGACTTTAATCCTAGCTTTGTGTTTCATTGGGCGAATAAATCAAATCAACCGATCAATCATTGGCAGCAAGTAATAGAACAATTTTTAATGATCCCAATGGCGCATCAAATGGTGGGCGACTACCTAGTCATTGATGAAGCCAAAGAAGAAGAAAACCGCCGACATATGCTAATGCGCCCTTATCAGGTCTTTGCTTTGCAAGCGGTTGAAGGGGCGGCATTTGGTTGGGATAATCCTGACAAAAAACCACATGGCGGATTTGTTTGGCATACTACAGGTTCCGGTAAAACCATTACCAGCTTTAAAACAGCTCTATTTTTATCGACCCGTGCAGGTTTTGATAAAGTGGTCTTTTTGGTCGATCGGCGTGAACTTGATAGCCGTACCAGTGATAACTTTAAAGCTTATGCTGCTTTTGAACCAGTCACCGTTGATGATACGCACAGCACCGCGCAGCTTAGAAAACACCTTAGCTCGCCACACAATGGTATTGTGGTAACCACTATCTTTAAACTGCATAATTTGGTTAAAGCCTTAGAGGAAGGCAAGGATAGTCACTTAGCCGATAAAAAAATCGTCTTTATTGTTGACGAAGCGCACCGTTCCACTATGAAAAATATGATGGGCGAAATAAAAAGCCATTTTAGAATAAATGGGCTATTTTTTGGATTTACAGGTACGCCGCTTTTTGACGAAAACAAAATTAAAGGCAAAATAAACGAAAACAGCGAAGTGATTAACACTACCGAAAAGCTATTTGGTCCTAAATTACATCAATATACCATTGATGAAGCCATTGCTGATGGTAACGTGCTTGGATTTCATGTCGATTACATCAATACGGGTGAATTTAGCAGTTATGACGATTTACGCGATAAGCTTATTGAGCGTATAAAAATCGAAAAACCAGAACAATCCGATCGCGAAATCGCCCGATTAGTACATAGCTGGAGCGAAAGCGAAGTTGAAAAGCAAGCCATTGATAAATCGCTATTAGTTTATCATGATCAAACTCATATACCACAAGTGGTTACAGAGATTTTAAGCAACTGGCAAGCGCAATCGCAACAGCAACAATTTAATGCTATTTTAACCGTCGCTTATAAGGAACGGGTGATTGCCTATTATCAGGAATTTAAAAAACAACTTTCAATCCAACAGCAAAAAATCAATATTGCCATGACCTTTAGCTTTGGTAACGAAAATGATCCGGATAATGTCGATCCCGAAATTATCAACACCATGTTTAATGATTACGCTGAATTTACTGGCATTAAGTTTATCGCAGGTGATAAAAAACATGGTGAACAAGCCTATTTTGAGGATGTGGTCGAGCGTGCTACCCGTGGCGGTAGTGGTCGTAATAGTAAGAATATCGATTTAGTGATTGTTGCTGATCAGCTATTAACAGGCTATGATTCTAAACGACTCAATACTCTTTATGTTGACCGCACCTTAAAGCTACAAAATTTAATTCAGGCTTATTCACGCACCAATCGCGTGTTTGGTTCTAGCAAAGAGTTTGGCACAATTGTAAATTTCCAAACCCCACGCCTGACCGAACAAATGGTTAACCAAGCCCTTGAGCTATATGGTAGTGGTGGTGGTAGTAGCAAAGCGATTGTTGAAACCTATGCCACTGCTGTGCGAATTTTAGCTAACGATTTGGAGCAATTAGTTTTAACCTTAGCCGATCCAACCCAATGGCAATTAATTCAACATGATGATAAAAAACTAACTGAATTTAGCAAAGCATTTAAAATAGCGGCTGATCAGCTTAATATTGTCCAACAATATTATGAATATCAATGGGATAATGCCACTTTTGGTATGACCGAGCACCGTTGGTTGCAATATGTTGGCGCATTTAAAAACTTAACCGCTAAAGAAACTACCACTAAAACGCCAACCATTGTGCCCACTTTAATTGGTAAAACCAAATTAGCAGGCACACAGGTGATTGATGCTGCGCATATCCTTAGCTTAATTGGATCTAAAGTGTCGCATGTTGATGGTGTACAAACCATTAACGACGAAACTAGGCGCATTATCTACGAACAAATTCAAGAATTAAGCCAAATGGGCGAAGATCAGCAAGCAAAAATATTAAAGGAATTTGTCGATACCGAATTATTAACCGGTCGCCTATCTAGCCAAGTCCATTTTGATCAAGCATTTACCAATTGGAAAAACGATAAAATCAAACATGCTGCAAACGAATTTGCCAACGAATGGGGTATTGATAGCAAGCTATTATTACAAGCAATAACTGAGTTTGAACTATCAAAATCGGACATTGTGCCTTATTTTGCTGAAATTATTCAAACAATTGACTTAAGCAAAGCGAATAAAGATATTGATAACTTATTTATGCTAAATTTAGCCTTACATGACGAACTTCCACGTTGGATGACCGAGATTAAACAGCAATTTAACTGATTACTTTTAAATAGATCCAAACCTTTAAAGTAAGGTTAATTAAAAACGGATAATTATTTATGGCTTACTATACCAACATCTTTTCACCCGAAACGTATCAAGCTTTTATGAATTCAGATAAAACAGTATCTGGTTATCGGGTTCGACAAAAATTATTGGCAGAAAAAGTAAAAGCTGGGGATATTTTTATTTGTTATCTCACCCGACTATCTCGCTGGTGCGGGCTGCTTGAAGTGGTTGATGGTCCTTATGAAGATAGCACGCCCCTTTTTTTAGCATCGGATGATCCGTTTATTATACGTTTTCATGTTCGGGTTAAAGTGTGGTTACCATTCCCCCAAGCTATCCCTATGTATACTGACCAAATTTGGCAACATCTTTCTTTTACCCAAAACATTGAGAAAAACAGTAAAGGTTGGACCGGATTGCTGCGTAATAGTTTAAATAAAATCAACGAAAAAGATGGCAAATTATTAATGCGCTGCCTATTACAGCAACATGACATCGCCGCTGATTATCCCCTTAATGAGCAAGATCAAAAGAAATTAAAAACCCATACTGTCAATCGAATCGATAAAGTGATTGAGGTTTCGGTCCCGAGTGATAATGAACTGGTCGATGATGAAGCCCCAAACCAAACAACCCCAGAAGTACGCGAATCGATCAAAATGCAGGCGTTACTTGCCCAAATTGGTGCCTGTATGGGGATGAAGATTTGGCTACCGAAAGCGGATCGCAGCCGGGTATTAAAAGAGTGGAAAAAAGGCACCGAAGCATTATTAGAAAAATTACCACTTAATTATGACGAAACCACCTTAAGCACCATTGAACAAATTGATGTGATTTGGTTAAAAGGGCGCGCTATCACACGCGCGTTTGAAGTCGAACATACCACTTCGGTTTACTCTGGTATTTTACGCATGGCGGATTTACTTGCCTTGCAACCCAATATGAATATTAAACTACATATTGTTGCACCAGATAGCCGGCAGGAAAAGGTGTTTCAAGAAATCCGCCGCCCAGTATTTTCGTTACTAGAAAGTGGACCATTATCGGAGCGTTGCAGCTATATTCCCTACCGCAATTTAAAAGCGCTGAGTAAAGTCAAACATTTAGACCGTATGACTGATGCGGTGTTAGAAGATTATACGGAGCATGAGGAATTGTAAAAATCGATAATACCTGTATTTAATATACACTAAAAAAAGAGCGGTAGTTGATCATCTATAGAATGCAAAACAACGTGCTTTTATTGGTTATTTGATAACAAAGAATTCATCAACAAAGGTAAGGTCTAATGTTGTTAAATAGTGATAATAACCAAGATACATTTCATCTTTATAAATTTTTAAACACATTTGAAAAACGGGTTCATTATAATCTCCCGTTAAAATCACACTTAAGCTTTCATGAAAAGTAAGAGTTTGGGTATCTTGTTTAGTATTAAGTTCCTAGATTACACCATGAAGAGCAATTCTTCTTAGCTCCTTAGAATAAAAATCGGCAGGGCTTTTAAACTTATGCCGTTTTCTTGGGCGTGTGTTCAATAGATATTGTATTTTCTTTATCTGTTTGTCGTCAACTAATGAAATGGCCGCTGACTTAGGTATAAACTGACGTATTAAGCCATTGGTGTTTTCATTTGTGCCTCTTTGCCAGCTTTTATAAGGCTCCGCAAAGTACACGTGGTATTTAAATAATGCTCAATAGCATGATGATAATTAAATTCGGTTCCATTATCAAATGGTGATGCTTTTAACCATTTTTTTAAACGGCGTTAGCAATTTTATTATCATATCTCTCGTTTCGGAGGCGGTACGTTGATTGAGGCGCCCAATTAATACTAGCCCTGTTTTGCGTTCAACTAATGT
>NZ_LZHJ01000029.1:0-22484 GCF_001690815.1 Gilliamella sp. GillExp13
TTCGCCTTTTCCTAGCTAGGGTTACCGCATCATGTGCTTGATAGGCTTGATTAGGTTTTGAGTTTCTTTTTATCTCTCGACTTATTGTCGAAGGATGTCTATTGAGTAGCTGGGCTATCTCTTTTTATATTCTTTCCGGCTTGTAATAATACGAAAATTTGGTATCTTTCCTTCCTAGAAAGGTGATTATAATACATAGCAATCTCCAAACTGTGGTGGTGCGAAGGTGCTAGTATAAATCGCCTTTCTACTTTCTTCACTCCACCGTGTTTAAAATTGCACTTCATGTTTGAATCCAGGAGTTAAACTTCTACCTGCTAGTGAAATACACGAAAGATAAATAAGATATATATTTAATTGTAGGAATTATTTGCGCTTTTTGTGGCTAATTGACAAGAGTCTCATTGGATATAAAACACTAAAACAGGCAACAAATTTTAACTTAAGTTGTGAACTAACTATAAGGTATTTACATAACTATTCATTTTTTAGGTTATATTTTTGTAAAAAATATTCAAGATTTTATATCTGTTTTATGATTAATTGAAAATTCGCAGTATCTCATTTGTTAAAATTTGTAATAATCATCGTATCAATCAAAAATATACTAAACTAACTTATCTTCAAATGAATTGGAAGGCAAAAGACGTATTTATCCTTTAATCAACATACCAGATAATAAGCAAATATTTAGTAATTTGAAAGAGAGAAAACCAAATTTTAAGCAACTTTTCAATAATATGACTTATAAGTATAAGTAGTTTAGAGGATTATTTTAACCGTGTAGTATAAACAACTCACGTTTTCCCACAAATTATAAATTAGAGTGAGAAAAAAATTATTATCTGCCACAATAGTAGCAGATAATAAGCAAAAGTATATTAACGAACATCAGCACAATTTAAGCAATAAATATAGCGATTTTGCGGATCATTAAACTTATTCCATAAAGAAACATGCTGTTTAAGTTGTTTTGCTTCAGGAAGTTGTTCAAAAAATATTTCTGCCGTTGATTTAGGCAACATGGCTATCATATTTGAATAAAATGCATTAAACCAATTTCCCTTTGGCTTTTGCCAGTCGATCTCATAATCAGTTAAATTAGCTAATGTTGCTGCTGTTTCAATGGCATCATCAAAGTCACCTAATTTATCAACAAGTCCAATTTTACTTGCTTCTGAACCAAGCCAAACTTGTCCTTGTCCAATTTTATCGACTTGTTCAGTTGTCATATTTCGTGCTTTTGATACTAACGAAATAAATGTTTGATAGCCACTATCAATATTTAATTGAATTAATTGATTCATTTCGGTTGGTAGATCTTGCGCAAAGTTATTACTTGCTAGTGGAGATGTAGTTACACCATCGCTATAAACACCAATATGAGATAAAGATTTTTCGAATGTTGGAATAATACCAAAAATACCGATAGAACCAGTAATTGTATTTGGGCTTGCAACTATGTAATCTGATGCGGTTGATATCCAGTATCCACCCGATGCAGCCATTCCTCCCATAGAGATAACTACAGGAATCTGGTAATCACGTAACGCTTCTAATTCACTACGAATTGCTTCTGACGCATCCACACTCCCTCCTGGGCTATTTACTCGTAATACTATTGCTTGTGTGTTATGTTTATTTAAGTTTTTACGGATTTTTCTCAATTGTTCAACAATGTCTTGGCTACCAGCGATATTACTACTATTTTCACCATCGGTAATAGTACCATTTACAAATACAACCGCAATTAATGGTTTGTTGCTTCCATTATCACTATCTAAATTTGTATCTTTTGACTTAAGTTGATAGTCATAAATGCTGATTTGATGTTGCTGATTAAGCTCAGATTCAAATTGATAGCTAGATGCAATTTCATCGACCAATCCATTAGACATAGCATATTGAGCCATATTACCATTAGCCACTTTTAAATTGGTCAACATAGTCTCTGGAGTCGGAACCAATTGGGTATCGGCCTTTTTCCGTTGTGTTGAAATGTCTTGAAGATAATTGTTCCACATAAGTGTTAACCAACGTGTCGTATTGCTTTTTGCTTCTTCTGACATATCATCACGAATAAATGGTTCGATGGCTGATTTGTAGGTTCCTACTCTAAAAACATGTGTGTTAATTTTTAAATTATCAAGCAAAGTTTTATAGTATAGATTGTTGGTCGCTAGACCATATACATTAACTGAGCCAAGTGGTGTTAAATATATTTTATCAGCATAGCTGGCTAAATAATATTGGCTTTGATTGAAGTTAGAACCATAAGCATAAATTGGTTTATTCGCCTTACTAAATTTGGTTAAATATTTACCAATATACTGTAGCGAACTCACATCAGCACCAACAAAATGATCTAATTTAAGAACCATGCTTGTAATCTTTGGATCTGCTGTGGCTTGAGCTATTTTTTGAGTTAATTCAAATAAACTATTTTCACGAGAGGTATTTACTTTTTTACCGTAGATTTTGCTTTGTAAAGCATAAATTTCATCACCGTATAATGTGTTGTCAACAACTACTCCTTCAATATCCAATACCAATGTTCCATATTGTGGAATAATTTCTTGTTTTTGTGTTTCTTTGACTAATGCGATGACGCTAAAGGTTAAAATAATAATAATTAGAAATATTAGATTAAGAAATATTTCTCTTATTAAGTTAATTACTTTCCATATTGATTTAATGACAGATAAAGCAGACATAATAAATGATCCTTTCATAGATAGTTTATCTAATTTTTTACTTCAATATTTTTCTTTTTAAAGTATTTTTTATCTTCAAATCGTAAGCACGTTAATTTCCCCCCCCAACAACACCCTGTATCAAGTGCATAAATATTATCTGGTGTACCTTTCCCATTTAATGCTGCCCAATGACCAAAAGCAATTCCATACTCGTTTGGAATTTTGCTTGGTAATGAAAACCAAGGTTTAAGTTTTGAAGGTGCTTTCTCAGGTGATTTTTTATAATAAAAATCTAGCCGACCATCTTCATAACAAAAACGCATACGAGTTAATGCATTAGCAATATAACGCAACCTATCTAAACCTTGTAGTTCAGGAAACCATTCATCAGGAAAGTTACCATACATTTTATCAAGGAATAGGATATAGGAATCACTAGATAACATAATATTTAGCTCATAAGCACATTTTTTTAGTGTTTCGATATCCCATTGTGGTGAAATGCCAGCATGGGTCATAATTAACTTCAATGAATCATCAATTTGAACCAATGGCTGTCTACGTAGCCACTCCATTAATTCACAAAAATCTGGTGCACGAATAATCTCATCAAGATTATCCTTCTTTTTAGAAAGAGTAACATTGGCATAAATTGATAATAAATGTAGATCATGATTACCTAACACCAATCGAATTTGGTTAGCATTATGTTTAACAAATCTTAGAACTTCTAATGATTTTTGGCCTCTAGCAACTAGATCTCCTGTTAGCCATAAAATATCCGATGACGAGAATTTTGCTTTTTCAAGTAAACGCATAAACTCATCATAACAACCATGAATATCACCAATAAGTAAGTTTGCCATCCTGTTAACTCCATGAGTTTGCAAGTTGACAGTATTGTTGTACTGTTAAGTTTTCGGCACGTAAATTAGGATCAATATTTAAGTCATTTAATTGTTCAACCGTAAACAGATTACTTAAGCTGTTACGGATAGTTTTTCGTCGTTGGTTAAATGCCTCTGTAGTTACGCGAGAAAGTATTCTTATATCATTAACAAGATAAGGTTTTTCTTTATAAGGTACTAATTTAACTACAGCAGAGTCAACTTTTGGGGCTGGTTTAAATGATGTTGGTGGTACTTCAAGAACAGGAATGATCTGACAATAATATTGAGCCATAACGCTCAATCTACCGTAATGTTTACTGTTAGGCGATGCAACTAATCGAGTTACCACTTCTTTTTGTAGCATAAAATGCATGTCAGTGATGATATTTGTATGTTCAAATAAATGAAACATTAACGGTGTCGAGATATTATAAGGTAAGTTACCAAATACTCTTAATGGTTTACCTAATTGATCGGCTAACTGATTAAAGTCAAAGGTTAGGGCATCTTGTTCAATAACCGTTAATTTATTATTTGAAAATGGATTTTCAATTAATCTATTAGCTAGATCTCTATCTATCTCTATAACTGTCAAATGATCAATATGTTTACTGATAGGTATGGTTAATGCCGCAAGCCCGGGACCGATTTCGACTAGTGCTTGATCTTTTTTAGGTTGTATAGCTGAAACAATACTTTCGATAATGTAATCATCATGTAAAAAATTTTGCCCAAATCTTTTACGGGCAAAATGCCCTTGGTGAACACGGTTATTCATGTTTATCTTCACCTGTGATTTTAATATAAGCGTCACCTTTTATTTCTTGAATCCATACTTGGGCTTCTTCAGAAAATTTACGATTAAAAATAAGTCGAAAAGCTTGATCTTTATTCATTGCATTTGTTCCATCAGCTTGTCTTTTATCAATTAATTGAATTAAATGCCAGCCATAAGCCGATTTTATTGGTTGGCTAATTTCTCCTTTCTTTAACTGAATCAGAGCCGTTCTAAAACCATTATCATAAATTTCAGGACGGTTCCAACCTAAGTTTCCTCCTTTACTTGCCGAGCCTGTATCTTCAGAGTTAGCTTTAGCTGCTGCTTCAAAAGTTGTGGCTCCACTAGTAATTGATTTACGGATATCACTTAGCTTTTGTTTTGCAATTTGGTCGGTGACTAATACATTTGTTTTAATCAGTATATGGCGTGCATTTACCTCTTCAATTGTGAAGGTTCTTGGTGCTTCTGAACGAGTATCATCAACTTTTAGAATATGTAGACCAACCCCAGAACGGATAGGTCCAATAATACTACCTTTTGTAGCTCGTACTAATCGCTCTTCAAAGATAGTAGGTAATTCATTAAGTTTATGCCAACCCATACTACCACCTTTCAATGCAAAATCATCGTTTGAATATGAAGTGGCTAATTTAGCAAAACTTTCCCCTTTTTGAGCCCGATTAATGATATCTCGTGCTTTATTTGTTGCATTATCAATTTGTTGTTTTGATGCTTTTTCTGGAACAGAAATCAAAATATGGCTTATTTTTACATCAATATTATTGGTTGGTTGACGAGCAATATTTTTTGCTAAATTTTCTATTTCTTTTTCTGAAATTTTGACTCTTGATCTAACTTCATGCATTCGAGTCTTATCTATTAGCATATCATTGTGAATTCTTTCACGATAGGCACCATAACTTATTCTCATCATCGAAAGTCTACTTCTAAGTTGGTCGACACTCATACCATTTTCTGCTGCAATTCTATTAATAGCTTCAGTTACCTCGTCATCACTAACTGTAATTTTAGCTTTAGCTGCTTTTTGTAAAATTAGATTTTCGATAATTAAACGTTCAATAATTTGTTGTCTAAGTATTTTATCATTAGGTAGATTTTTAGGATCTGAGCTAGCTTTAATCGTTTTTAACATATCATTAACATCACTTTCTAAAATGACATTGTTATTAACAACCGCAGCAACTTGTTCTACAACTTTCGGAGCAGCATTGGCAGATAACGGAGTTATAATTCCTAAAGTTATGCTTAGATTTAATGCTATAAATAGTTTTAATAATTTCATATTCACTTAACTCATTTTGTTTTTCAGCATAGACAGCTTGTAATAAATTTATTGGTAATCTTACAGTTAAAAAAATATTTTATTCAAATGCTGTATTATATGGTAGTTTACCGAAATTAAGCATTTTAGCTTTGGTATCTCGGTTGCTACCCAATCCTTTTAATTCGAAGTTAATCGATAGTTTATTTTCATACTTACTTTTGCGAGAAGTATTATCCCAGTCCGTCAATTTTCTACCATATTGTACTGTTGTTCCCCAACAACAATCACTATAATTCAATCCGATAGAACCATCTGTAGTTTGTTCTAATTTAACGTCATAATAATATGAACCAACAGCATTGAATGTTTGCGATAATGGCCAAGCGGTCATCATTCCAGCCTGTGAAATATCTTGTCTATAGCCTCTATAAAATGGATTCTTATCGACAGTATCAATATAGTTACGGTTTGCATAGCGGTATGATAATTGGATTAACTTATCGCCAGTTGGCCGGTATTCAAATATTACATTGGCTAATGAAATTGTATCAATTCGAGTATCATACTGAACGCCACTTCTAAAGATTATATCATTACTTATACGCCAAAAGTTATCCGATGCCCAGGTAATACTGCCTGTATCGGAGTTTTCATCTAAATCATTATTATGTTCACTCGTTTTTGATTTGGTGAAATAAGTAATTTGCCCAATAGATAAGTTAAATTTTTCAACCTTATTATTATCATAAAATCGTGTTGTTACACCAGTTGATATTTTATTGGTTGAAGCAATCCTATCTAAACCACTATATGGTTGATCTCTAAATAGACCAATATAATCCGACTGTAATATAGTGGAATCATAGTCGCTAATATTAGATTGATTTCGATAGGGAATATAGATATATTTTACTCGAGGCTCTAAGGTTTGCGTATAGCCATTAATAAAAGGAACATCACGCTCAAAGATAACTTTACCATCAATGCTAAACTTAGGCAAAAAACGATTAACCTTTTTATCTAAATATTTATATTGTTCAATATTTTTATTGATATTATCTTGATTATAATGAGTTGCCATAATCCCAGTTTCAGTGGTTAATGATGACCAAGAATTGGATAAAGTATAATTAAGCGTTGGTTCAAAATGTGCTCGCCATGCTTTAGGTTTACTTTTTCCAGACGTCAAGAAGTGAGATACTTGAGAGAATACTCTAAATTTAAATGGCCCCAAATAATTATTATAATAGCTCATATCCAATTGTGGTTGAGTTTGATAAAGTGAATTTTTTAATTCTGAATGGAATGGTTGAAAGTGTCGATAGCCTAACATAATATCCCAATTTTCATCATTATAAGCAATTTTATAATACTGCGTTAAATATCCTGCAGTTTGGGAGGCGTATTTAGAACTTAAGTTTGTAAGATACTGATTGTCACTGACTCGAGTTGTATCTGCATAAAAGCGCCAATTATAGTTAATTAATTCATCATTTTTCCAATGAAATAACCAACGGTGACGATTGTCGTCATAATTGTTACCATTAAAACGATTGTCTCTATCTTCATTATATTTAGTATCGTGTTGAAGCCAGTCAAATGCAATTGTACCTAAACCTATTTCGTTTAAATAACGAAATTCTGTTTGCAATTGTAGACCACGTTTTTCTAATACTCTTGGGGTAAAGGTTGCATCATAATTTGGTGCAATATTCCAATAAACAGGTATTGAAAAATCAATGCCATCGATACTGTCATAGCCGAAATTCGGCATTAATAATCCTGAACGGCGTTTATTACCGGTTGGTAATTGTAAATAAGGCGAGTATAGAACAGGCACTTTACCAATACTAAATACAGCGTTCCAGACCTCTAGAAATTGCTCCTCGTTATCATGAATAACAGTCGTTCCTTTAATATCCCATGTGCTGTCATTAATAGGACAAGATGTAAAACTACCTTTTTTTAAAATAACATAACGATTTTTTTCAAGTTGCATTTTATCTGCATTACCACGACCAAGCCTATTGACAAGATGATACTCACTTGGGATCATATCTGCATCATTGTTATTTAGATTCATTGATGCTTTATCGCCTTTCATTTTTATTAAATTATCTTGATAAGTAATATCACCTTCTAATGTTACTATTCTATTATTACTATCTTGAGTATCAATTGTTACTTTGTCTGCTTGAACCGTTCGGTTGCCTTGTTCTATTAATACTTCACCTTTATATATAGCAATATTAGGGTAGATTGCTTCAAGTTGATTAGCTTCAGCATTTACGGGTAAAGTATCTATATCTCCATTAACTAAAAGGCGATCAAACTTAGGAACGTCTATAAGGCATTGAGGATTATTGCTTACAACGGTTTTAGGTAAATCTAAAGCATAACTAGAGCTATTATACAAAAAAAGAGTAACGGCTATAGCAATAAGAGAAGGCGTTAAATTTTTCATCAATGATTCTAAAGCTATTTTTGATTATTTTAATTGCAGCATTATAGCGGTTATTTATAAAAGTGCGAATTAAAAATTAACGTTTCCCTATGCGTTTATTTATTTTATTAAGCTGTTTTACCATTGCTATTCTTTTTTCGGCTGTAGTATTTTGAAACTCATCCCACCACCTAGCTAACTGCAAGAGCTCTCCTTTTTCGATTGAGGCTCGCATTTCTAAAAGGTCATAAGCAGCTCTAAACTTAGGATGTTCTAAAATGGCAAACGCTCGTTTACCATTCCGTTTCTTCATTCGTAGCTGTAAACGCCAAATATCACCCATGATGCTCGTTAAGCGTCTAGGTATAGCAATACTTTTACATTGTTCACTTAGTACTTCGTTAATTGCCATCGAAAACGAATCATGAAATGGCAAACCACTTTCGATACACGTTGCTTGTGTTTGTTCAATTATTGGATACCAGAAAAAAACTGCAAACAAAAATGCTGGATTAATTCGCTTATTGTTGGCAATGCGATAATCAGTATTTTTTAAAACTTGTTCGATGATTTTCTCTAAATAACTGTTTGGATTGTTAGCAAATAGATGCTCAATAACAGGAAATAGTTGTTCAAAAAGGCCATACTCTCTTAGTAACTTATAAGTTTTGTAACCATTCCCAGTTTGTAATAATTTAAGGGACTCATCAAAAAGTCGTGCTGAAGGTACGTTTCTTAATAATGATGCAAGCTGTTTAATTGGCTTAGCAGTAGCTAGTTCAATTTTCATATTCAGTTTTGCAGCAAAACGGACTGTCCTTAGCATCCTAACAGGATCTTCTCGATAACGTGTTTGCGGATCGCCAATTAATCGAATAATGCCTTTTTGTAAATCTTCTAATCCTCCGCAATAATCACGTAAAGTAAAATCATTTACATTATAGTAAAGTGCATTCATAGTAAAATCCCGACGGATAGCATCTTGCTCAATGGTTCCGTAGACATTATCACGTAATAGCATACCTGACTGCGAACGTTTGGATATATTGGTTTGTCCTTTTTGAGAGTCGTGGTCACCACGGAATGTTGCAACTTCAATAATTTCTTTCCCAAACATAATATGAGCAAGACGAAATCGCCTTCCTACTAAACGACAGTTACGGAAAATTTTCTGAATTTGTTCTGGTGTAGCATTAGTTGTGATATCAAAATCCTTTGGCGTTTTACCTAAGATAAGATCTCTGATACATCCCCCAACTAGATAGGCTTCGTATCCTTGTTTATTTAATCGATAAAGGACTTTTAATGCGTTTTCACTAATCTCTTTGCGAGATATATTATGTTCATTACGGGAAATGGACACATAGCTAGCTTTTTGTTTGTCTTCATTGTGAAAAAACTTTCGATAAAAGCGTGAAACTTGTTTAAAAATAGTGCACCTCAAAAAGTTTTTTTGCTTCATAATAATATAGCGCGCAATTATATAGTAATTGCTAATAAGTTTCCATTTTTCTTGGAATTGGTATTTTTTCGTTCAATAAAATTGTATTTTTCTCGATAACTTAAATATTCTATTTGATTTTTTAAACATAATTATCAACAATAGTGTCTTGTATAGTAATACTAACAACATCTAATAAAAAATAAACTTTGTTTTACTCGGATTAGTGTATTTAATTAGCTAATTAAGATGAAATAAAACTGTACTCAGAACTTCTTTTTACTTATTTGTATCACAAAATATAATTAATAACGCTTTATAATTTAATAAATTATAAAGCGTTATTAATGTTATTTGTTATAATGATTACATAATAGAAGTTATTTGAGTATATACCATTAACTGATAACTTATTGGGGACATTATGAACATTCGTGATTTGGAATATTTTGTTTCGTTAGCTGAATTTCGCCATTTCCGTAAAGCTGCTGATGCTTGCAATGTGAGTCAACCAACTCTCAGTGGTCAAATTAGAAAATTAGAAGATGAATTAGGTGTAATGTTATTAGAGCGCACAAGTCGCAAAGTACTATTTACTCAAACTGGTATGATGCTAGTTGAACAAGCCAAAGAAATTTTGCGTAATATTCAAATTTTAAAGGAGATGGCTAGTCGTCAAGGTGAAGAAATGTCTGGACCAATGCATATAGGATTGATTCCTACTATAGCACCTTATCTTTTACCTCATGTCATTACAGTTTTACATGAATTTTTTCCTCAATTGGAACTTTACTTACACGAAGCGCAAACCTCCAATATCGTTGCTCAACTCGAAAGTGGCAAGCTTGATTGCGCAATCATTGCACAAGTAAAAGAAACAGCACAATTTATTGAATTACCTTTATTTGATGAACCCATGTTTTTAACTGTTCCTGCTACTGATGAATTAGCTAGCAAAAATACAGTTAAACTTTCAAGCTTAAAAGGTAAAAAATTCTTAATGTTAGAAGATGGTCACTGTTTACGAGATCATGCAATGGGATATTGTTTTCAAGTTGGAGTTGATGAAGATAAACAATTTAAAGCTACTAGTCTTGAAACGCTTCGGAGTATGATTTCTGCTGGTCGCGGTATTACTTTATTTCCAGAACTTGCCATACCTAACGAGCGAATTCGTGATAATATTTGCTATATTCCTTGTACTGATCCTGTACCTGTACGCAGTATTGCTCTTATTTATCGTCCAGGTTCACCATTACGTTCCCGTTATGAAACAATAGCTAAAACAATCCGGGATCATATGCCTAAAGTATTTGCTGAGAAAGAACAATTATTAATCAAATCAATTTAGAGGTAGGTAGTAAATCGAAAATATTATAACTGAGCTATCAAATGAAAAATATTAAGACAGGTGGTGTTCGTGCTCAACAAAAAGAAAGAACTCGCCGTACTTTAATTGAAACAGCATTTAATCAACTTAATGCTGAGCAAGGTTTTACAAGTTTAAGTTTACGAGAAGTAGCGCGTGAAGCAGGGATCGCTGCTACTTCATTTTATCGTCATTTTCGTGATATGGATGAGTTGGGTTTAGCCATGGTTGATGAAAGCGGTTTAACCCTTCGCCAATTATTGCGACAAGCACGTAAGCGTATTGAAAAAGGTGGTAGTGTATTACGGACATCGGTGACCACATTTATTGAATTTATTGATAAGAATCCGAAGGTCTTTTTATTACTTCTCCGTGAAAAAGCAGGGACATCAGCCGCTTTTCGATCTGCTATTGCCCGTGAAATCCAACACTTTATTGTCGAGCTTGTGGATTATCTTGATAATGCTAACAAATTGCCTCACCATTATAACGAAGCTCAGGCAGAAGCGATGGTCACTATTGCATTTAATGCTGGTGCTGAAGCGATTGATTTTGATTTGGTACAGCGTGAAAAATTAATTGAAGATCTTATTTTTCAACTACGAATGGTATCTCGGGGAGCTTATTACCTATACCATAAAGAACAAATTAAAAAAGATAGTCATTAATCGTTATAACTCAAAATCTAATCTCGAAATTCTAATTTGATCGTAATATTAAATTTTTATGCTGTTTAGTAATTAGTAATTTTCAATAAAAATATCTACTAGTTACTGATCTTTATTCTTTCTTATGTTGTTTATATTATAACATTAAAAAAAGAAAAACATTGTTGAATAGGAATTAATTTAATCATGAGGTGTAAACAACTCAGTGTTTTTCTAAACCTGATGCAATGCATTTTAGTTTCATACAAATTTGTAAATCAGGAGATACCTTAGAGCTAGAAGCTAAAAAAGAAGAAATCATTTGTAAGATGGTGAAAATCGTACAAAGACAGAGATACATTGTGAAATAATGGATAGAATAATCGATTTTTTAACTCTTAATTTTTTAACTAAAGCAAATTTAAATTAAGTGCCTATTTTAGAAATATACTGCGGCTTCTGCCGCAGTATATTTAGTGAATTAATCATTAAAGATTTTGTAGTACTTTTTCAACACTATCTTTAGCATCACCAAATAGCATATAACTATTTTCTTTAAAAAATAGTGGGTTTTGCACACCTGCATAACCAGTATTCATTGAGCGTTTAGAAATGATAACAGTTTTTGCTTTCCAAACTTCAAGAACTGGCATACCTGCTATTGGACTATTAGGATCTTCTTCTGCCGCTGGGTTGACTGTATCGTTAGCTCCAATAACCCAAACAACATCTGTATCAGGGAAGTCATCGTTGATTTCATCCATTTCTAATACAATATCATAAGGGACTTTTGCTTCGGCTAATAATACATTCATATGCCCAGGTAAACGTCCTGCTACTGGGTGAATACCAAAACGAACTTCTATACCCATACCACGTAGTCTTTCAGTAATATTACTTACTGCACCTTGAGCTTGAGCAACTGCCATACCATATCCAGGAACAATAATAACTGAGCGAGCTTCTTTTAAAGTTTGTGCAACTTCGGCTGGTTGCATTTCACGGTATTCACCTTGTTCTTCATCTGATGAACTGGCTGTACTACCATCGCTACCGAAACCGCCAGCAATAACACTTATAAATGAGCGGTTCATCGCTTTACACATAATATATGAAAGAATTGCGCCTGATGAACCAACTAACGCACCAGTTACAATTAGTAGATCGTTGCCTAACATAAAGCCTGCTGCTGCTGCTGCCCAACCTGAATAAGAATTTAACATTGAAATAACAACAGGCATGTCAGCACCACCAATTGAAGCAACAAGATGGAAACCAAACACGAATGCAATAATTGCCATGATCAACAAACTAATTGTTGCACCAGCGCCACTTTTTACTTCAACAAAAGTAAACATTAAAATGATAGAAACAACAATTGCTGCTAGATTCCAATAATGTTTATTTGGAATTGATAATGGTTTTGAGCTAATGCGTCCATTTAATTTACCAAATGCGACAACAGAGCCAGAGAAGGTTACTGCGCCAATAAAGACACCAACAAAAATCTCTACTAAATGTACAGTTAACTCTCCACCTTGAAAATTTTGAATGTGTGGATCTAAATAACTGTTTAAACCAACTAGAACAGCAGCCATTCCAACAAAGCTATGAAGTAGTGCAACAAGTTCTGGCATTTGAGTCATTTCAACTTTTTTAGCCAAATATAAACCAATTACAGCACCAATAATCATTGCAATAACTATCCAGTGTAATCCGCCTTTAATACTTGCAACTGCTGCAATAAGTGCGATTACCATACCAATCATACCGTAAATATTACCAGATTTGGCAGATTCTTGGTTGGAAAGACCTCGTAAGCTAAAGATAAAAAGTAATGCAGCAATAACATAGGCTGCTTGAATGATTCCATTACTCATAATGTATGCTCTCCTTTACTTGCCACGTTGGAACATTTTCAGCATTCTTTGAGTAACAAAGAATCCACCAAAAATATTGATACTAGCAATCAAAATAGCAACAAAAGCAATTGCCGTAGTTAAGCCATTATCATCACTGACTTGCAGAATTGCTCCGACCAATATAATTCCAGAAATTGCATTAGTTACCGACATTAGTGGTGTATGCAAAGAATGTGTAACATTCCATACAACGTAGTAACCAACAACGCAAGATAATGCAAATACAGTAAAATGCCCTAAAAAGCTTTCAGGAACGGAGTTTGCAAGCCAGAAGAAAGCAATGAGAACTAAAGCTAAAATACCATATTTTTTGCGAGGATCCATTGGCTTTGGTTCTGGTTTAACAATTGGCTCTGCTGCTTTTTTCTGAGGTTGAGCAGATACTTGAATCGGCGGTGCTGGCCAAGGGATTTCTTTATCTTTAACCACAGTTACACCACGAATTACAACATCTTCAAAATTGATATCAATATTACCGTCTTTTTCTTTAGCAAGTAGTTTTAATAGGTTAACAATGTTTGTACCATAAAGCTGTGATGCTTGTGCTGGCATACGATTAGCTAAATCAGTATAACCAACAATTTTAACATTGTTATCTGTTTCGAAAATTTCACCTGGTTTAGTTAATTCACAGTTACCACCAGTTAACGCAGCCAAATCAACAATAACACTACCAGGTTTCATTGACTCAACCATTTCTTTCGAAATGAGTTTTGGAGCTGGTTTACCTGGAATTAGTGCTGTTGTTATGATGATATCAACATCTTTAGCTTGCTCTGCAAACAGTGCCATTTCAGCTTCAATAAAGGCCGCTGACATCTGTTTAGCATAGCCGTCGCCAGAGCCTGCTTCTTCTTCAAAATCTAACTCTAAAAAGTCAGCTCCCATGCTGTTAATTTGTTCGGCAACTTCAGGGCGGGTGTCAAAAGCACGAACAATTGCCCCCAAACTCACCGCTGCGCCAATGGCGGCAAGGCCAGCAACACCTGCTCCAATAACTAATATTTTAGCAGGAGGCACTTTACCAGCAGCAGTAACTTGACCTGTAAAGAATCGACCAAATTGATTTGCTGCTTCAATAACTGAACGATAACCAGCAATATTAGACATTGAGCTTAATGCATCTAGAGATTGCGCACGTGAAATACGTGGTACACAATCCATAGCCATTACAGTAATATTTTTGGCGGCTAATTTTTCTAATAATTCTGTATGTTGAGCTGGATAAATATAGCTAATAAGGGTTGAACCCTCTTTCATTAAAGAAATTTCATCATCGCTTGGCGCATGAAACTTCAAAATTAAATCATTTTGCCAAATATCTTGAGTGTTTTGAATTGTGGCTCCAGCATCAATAAAAGCTTGGTCTTCATAATGAGCTGCATGTCCAGCGCCTTGTTCTACGGAAACTGTAAAGCCCAGTTTTAACAGTTGTCCAACAGTTAAAGGAGTCGCTGCAACTCTAGCTTCATTGGCTAACCGTTCTTTAGGTATACCGATATGCATTTCGTTACGTCCTTATGTTAGTTTATTGTATATAAGTTGATTTTAGCATAAATAGGGTTATGTGCGAGTAGGGAATCTATTTTTTATTCAAGAAATAAGATTTTTAAATTATTTGAGTAATATTTATTAATTAATATTATTATAAGGCTATACCGAAATAGCTATAATTTAAATAAAACAGTTTTAATGCTTTCATTGAATTCCATTACAAATTTACTCTATATTGTTATATAATTGGCGTTATTTTTGTTTCTACCTTGAGATATAAAACTTTGAGGTATGATTCGATTTTTCTCTCCTTAAATTAAGGATTTTTTATGATTGATTTTTCCCAATCAGTGCCAGAACTGGTCTCTTGGGCAAAAAAGAATGATTTTTCGATCGCTTTGCCTGTGGAAAGATTAGCTTTTTTATTGGCTATTGCCGTATTAAATAGCGAACGTTTTGACGGTGAAATGACGGAATCTGAATTAATTGATGCTTTTAGGCATGTTTCGCAAATTTTCGAGCAGAGTGAAGACACTATTACTGTGCGAGCTAATAATGCTATCAATGATTTGGTACGCCAACGTTTGATCACACGTTTTACTAGTGAAATGACAGACGGTTTTTCGATTTATCGTTTAACTCCGTTAGGTATAGGTATTTCTGATTATTATATTCGCCAACGTGAATTCTCAACGCTGCGTTTATCCATTCAGTTATCTATTGTTGCGCAAGAGTTAAAACGAGCTGCAGATGCAGCCGTCGAAGGTGGTGATGATTTACATTGGCATCGAAATGTCTTTGCGCCATTAAAATATTCAGTCGCTGAAATTTTTGACAGTATCGATATCACACAACGAGTGATGGATGAACAACAAGCTGATGTTAAACAAAATATTTCTGCCCTATTAAGTCAAGATTGGCAAGCAGCAATTAGCAGTTGTGAAGGGTTACTGACTGAAACATCACAAACATTGCGAGAGTTACAAGATACTTTAGCTGCTGCAGGTGATAAATTACAAGCCAGTTTACTTTTAATACAAGATGCGACGCTTGATAATCCAGAACTCGATAAAATCAACAATGTAGTTATGGATCTGCAAGGTAAACTAGATCGAATTATTGGTTGGGGGCAAAAAGCGATTGACCTTTGGATCGGTTATGATCGCCATGTTCATAAATTTATTCGTACTGCTATTGATTTAGATAAAAATCGTGTGTTTTCGCAACGCTTACGAAAATCGATTCAAGGATACTTTAATTTGCCTTGGTCACTCACTTTTGCTAATGCCGATCGCTTACTAGATATGCGTGATGAAGAATTGGCACTACATGATGCTGAAGTAACAGGAGAATTACCTTCGGAACTTGAATTTGAAATGATTGAAGAGATTCAAGAACATATTATTGCTCATATTGAACAAAATTTAATGGTATTTAAGCAAGAAAATAAACCACTTGATATGGGCACTACCATTCATAACTATTTGGCCCAGTTCCCACGCGAACAACATTTTGATATAGCGAGATTATTTATTGATCAGGCTATTCGTCTCGGTATTGCTGAAGATGATTGGCTTGGAATTCCTGCCGAATGGAAACCTATTAACGATTATGGAGCTAAGGTACAAGCACATGTCATCAACAGATACTAACGATTTCGAAACACAACAAACCGCACATCATCTTGATGAAGTTATGGGGCGCATAGTCGCTAGTTCTCAAGCTTCTATCGATAAATATATGCCCGTTAAGTTGGCCCAAGCAATTGCTAATCCGATATTTCCAGAACTGGATAGTTTACTACGCTCTGGCCGTCATATTGGTATTGATGAACTTGATCATCATGCTTTTCTAATGGATTTCCAACTTGAGCTTGAACAATTTTATCAACGTTATAATGTTGAGCTAATCCGTGCGCCTGAAGGATTTTTCTATCTTCGTCCTCGCTCAACAACATTGATTCCTCGTTCAGTATTATCGGAGCTTGATATGCTTGTTGGCAAAGTACTTTGTTATTTGTATTTAAGTCCCGAGAGATTAGCGCATGAGGGGATTTTTACCTTACAAGAATTGTTTGATGAACTGGTTTCATTAGCAGATGAAAGTAAGTTACTCAGATTAGTAAACCAACGTTCAACAGGTTCAGATTTAGATCGCCAAAAACTATTTGATAAAGTAAAAACAGCGCTAAATCGCCTGCGTCGACTAGGTATGATTTTTTTTATTGTTGGTAATGACAGTAGCCGTTTTCGCATTAACGAATCAATTTTCCGTTTTGGTGCAGATGTACGAAGTAGTGATGACGCACAAGAAGCGCAATTACGCCTAATTCGAGATGGCGAAGCAATTAAAATCGAATCAGCACTTATTTTAGATGATAATAATGAAGAACAAGATGAAGATGTTAATGAGGAGACTGAATAATCATGATTGGACACGGTAAATTTCACTCATTAACGCTAATTAACTGGAATGGTTTTTTTGCACGAACTTTTGAGCTTGACCAATTAGTTACGACATTATCTGGTGGTAATGGTGCTGGTAAATCAACTACCATGGCGGCATTTGTAACTGCATTAATACCTGACTTAACTTTATTACACTTTAGAAATACAACCGAAGCTGGAGCCACATCAGGCTCACGAGATAAAGGCTTGCATGGTAAATTAAAACCAGGCGTCTGTTATTCTATGCTGGACGTAATTAACTCACGGAACCAAAGGATTATTTGTGGTGTACGTTTGCAACAAGTAGCAGGGCGGGACAAAAAAGTCGATATCAAGCCTTTTTTATTGCAAGGATTATCTATCAGTGTAAGCCCAACAGAGTTGGTTACGGAGCGTTTAAATGATAAACAATCGCGAATCTTATCGTTACCAGAGTTAAAAGATAAAGCCGAATCAATGAAAGGCATTATCTTTAAACAATTTAACTCAATTACTGATTATCATTCGGTTATGTTTGATTTTGGTATTTTACCAAAACGCTTACGCTCTCCATCCGATAGAAGCAAATACTACCGTTTGATTGAGGCCTCACTTTATGGTGGTATCTCAAGTGCTATTACTCGTTCCTTACGTGATTATTTATTACCAGAAAATAGTGGTGTGCGAAAAGCTTTTCAAGATATGGAAGCCGCATTACGCGAGAATCGGATGACGTTAGAAGCCATTCGAGTAACACAATCGGATCGTGACTTATTTAAGCACTTAATTACTGAGTCAACTAATTATGTGGCAGCTGATTATATGCGCCATAATAATGAACGCCGAGTTCATATAGAATCAGTACTTGGCCTGCGTCGTGATATGTTTAAAACGCAAGATCTGCTTATAAGCAATCAATACCACCAAGTTGAAATGGCAAAAGAACTTAAAGAATACCAAGATGCGCAAAATGATTTGGAAACCGATTTACAGGCTGCTAATGATCACCTCAATTTAGCGCAAACTGCGTTACGTCAACAGGAAAAAATTGACCGTTATCAAGCAGATTTAGATGATTTAAACTTAAAGTTAGAAGAACAAAACGAAGTGGTACTTGAAGCGAATGAACAGCACCAAACCTATCGTGAGCAAGTAGAACAAACAGAACAAGAAGTTGACGAAATCAAGACTCAATTAGCTGATTACCAACAGGCTCTTGATGTTCAACAAACACGTGCAATTCAATACCAACAGGCCTTACAGGCGTTAAAAAATGCTCAGTCATTATGCCTGTTACCAAAATTAGGTATTAGTAATATTGAAAATCACTATGAATTGTTTGAAGAAAAGCAAAAAGAGATCACGGAACAAGTTCTTGAACTCGAGCAAAAATTAAGTGTATCTGATGCGGCAATTAATCAGTTTGACCGTGCTTATCAATTAGTGATTAAATTAGTTGGCGATGTTACCCGAAGTGACGCTTTTGCGGCAGCTAAAGAAGCATTAAGACAATGGCCATCACAATGTTACCAAGCAGAACAAGCCGAGCATTTACAGCTACAACTAGATGAGCTTGAACAACGATTTTTTGAACAAAAAGAAGCAGAATCGTTATTAACACAATTTTGTAAACGTATTGAACGCCAAGTTAATTACGATGAACTAGATGACTTAAAACAAGAACTTGAATTGCAATTAGACGAAACAGCCGAACGAGCTAATGAATCTAGCGAAAAACGTATCGAATTTAGGCAAGAGCTTGAACAAATTCAATCAAAAATAGCTGATTATCGTCAAAAAGCTCCACTATGGTTGAAAGCACAAGATGCATTAATCGCTTTACAAGAACAAACTAGCGAACAGTTTAATAACAGTCAAGATGTCACTCAACATATGCAAAAACTGCTAGAAAAAGAGCGAATACTTGTTACTGAGCGAGACCAAATTAGTTTTAGACGCAACCAATTAGATGTTCAAATTGAGCAACTAAATCAACCTAGTGGTGTCGATGATGGCCGTTTGTCTTCGTTAGCAGAACGATTTAATGGTGTATTACTTTCTGAAATTTATGAAGATGTAACAATTGATGATGCACCTTACTTTTCTGCATTATATGGTCCATCAAGACAAGCTATTGTTGTACCAGATTTATCATTAGTTAAACAGCAATTAGAAAACCTTACCGCAAGTGATGAAGATTACCCTGAAGATATCTATTTTATCGAAGGTGATCCGTCATCATTTGATGATAGTGTTTTTGATTGTGAGGAAATGAATAAAGCGGTACTTGTCAAAACGGGCGATCGTCAATGGCGATTCTCAAGCTTTCCTAAAGTACCACTATTTGGTCGTGCTGCTCGTGAGATTCACCTTGAAAAATTATCTGCCGAACGTGATGAATTACATGAGCGCTATGCAACTATCTCATTTGATTTACAAAAATTACAACGAATTGAACAAAACGTTGGGCAATTTATTGGTCAACATTTAGGGGTTGCTTTTGATATCGATCCTGAAGCTGAGGCGCAAAAATTAACGACAAGACGCACTGAAATTGAACGACAGTTATCGTCTCAGGAAAGTATTGATAAACAAAATCAGCAACAAGTTACTAATTGCAAAGAACAATTAGCAACCATAAATCGCTTGGTTGCGCAAATGCATTTATTGGCTGATGATGATCTTGTCGATAGGGTTGACGATTTACGTGAACAAGTTGCACAAGCACAAGAATCTGCGCAATATGTTAGCCGTAATCGCAATACCATTTCAGAACTTGAACCAGTTTTAGCTGTTTTACAAAGTGATCCTGAGCTAAATGAAGCTTTACGAGAACAATACAATACGGTTAAAGCACAACAACAAACTATCCGCCAACAAGTTTTTGCCTTAACTGAAGTAATGCAACGTCGTGCCCACTTTAGCTATGAAGACTCGGCAGGTATGTTAAATGAAAATAGTGATTTAAATGAAAAATTACGTTCTCGCTTAGAAATCGTCGAAACTCAAAGAACTGAAGCTCGCAGTCAGATGCAACAGTATCAAGACAAATATAATCAATATAACCAAACACTAGCTTCGCTTAAAAGTGCATTTGAAACTAAGCGCGATATGTTGCATGAGCTACAAAAAGAAATTGAACAAATTGGGGTAAAAGCCGATGCGATTACTGAAGAACGTGCTCGATTACGTCGTGATGAAATCCATCAAAAATTAAATAACAATCGTCAACATTGTACATCGCTTGAAAAGCAACTCATTATGTGCGAAAGCGAAATGACACAATTGCAAAAACGGCTAACTCAAACACTGCGAGATTATAAGCAACTACGCAAACAGGTAGTGCAAGCCAAAGCGGGGTGGTGTTTAGTCTTAAGGCTTGTTAAAGAAAATAGTGTTGAAAGGCGTTTACATCGACGTGAACTTGCTTATTTAAGTGCGGATGAATTACGCTCAATGTCAGATAAAGCATTAGGTTCCTTACGTTTAGCTGTTAATGATAATGAACATTTACGGGATGTATTAAGACTATCAGAAGATCCAAAACGCCCAGAACGTAAAATCCAATTCTATATCGCTGTTTACGCACATTTGCGTGAACGAATTCGCCAAGATATTGTTAAAACTGACGATCCAATTGAAGCCATTGAACAGATGGAAATTGAATTGTCACGCTTAACAGAAGAACTCACTTCGCGTGAACAGCAACTGGCAATTAGCTCGAAGAGTGTATCGAATATTATTCGTAAGACCATACAGCGCGAACAAAATCGTATTCGTATGCTTAACCAAGGATTACAAGCAGTGGCATTTGGTCAAGTTAATGGCGTGCGTTTAAATGTCAATGTTCGCGAAGCTCATTCAACTCTTTTAGCTGCACTTGCCGATGAGCAAAATGAACATCAAGATCTATTTAGTAATAATCGTATTACCTTCTCGGAAGCGTTAGCTAAACTCTATCAACGTTTAAATCCACATATTGATATGGGACAACGAACTGCCCAAAATATTGGTGAAGAACTGCTAGATTATCGAAATTATCTTGAAATGGACGTTGAGGTGAATCGAGGTGCAGATGGTTGGTTACGTGCTGAAAGCGGTGCATTATCAACGGGTGAAGCAATTGGTACAGGTATGTCAATTTTACTTATGGTGATTCAAAGTTGGGAAGAAGAATCCAAGCGACTTCGGAATAAAGATATTTTGCCATGTCGTCTACTATTCTTAGATGAAGCAGCTCGACTAGATGCCAAATCAATTGCAACACTATTTGAACTTTGTGAACGATTAGAAATGCAATTAATCATTGCTGCTCCAGAAAACATCAGTCCTGAAAAAGGAACAACCTATAAACTAGTACGTAAAGTTATTAATAACCAAGAACATGTGCATGTAGTTGGTTTGAAAGGCTTTGCTTAATTTCTGCTTTGCCGACATTGTCGGCAAAACTTTACAATTTTTGTAAAAAAGTTTCAGGTAACTATACGTTTCAGTATAAATATCTTAAAAATAGATAAGAAATCAAAAAATTGACTATCATTGTTCCATTGAAAAGTTGGATGCACTCGCTGCTCATAAAAAGGGATATTACGTATTGTTGACTAAACTCAAAATATTACTTATTACCGTTTTTGCTTGATGGCTGTTTTTCCAACAAGTTGAACCTGTTAATAATGCACCCTTGTTAAGGATTTCAATAATTTTGGCACCCACGAATTTAAGCTCCATTAACTGCTGCCGTTCTGTTTCTGTAAAGGCCATATTATTCTTCTTACATTTTATTGAATATAATTTTAAATTATCATATAAAATAAATATCTTTTTTAACTATTTTTAATAAAATTTCTGTTTTTATTTATTTTTGTTTTTGAAATACCTAGATTACACCATGAAGTGCAATTCTTCTTAACTCCTTAGAATAAAAATCGGCAGGGCTTTTAAACTTATGCCGTTTTCTTGGGCGTGTGTTCAATAGATATTGTATTTTCTTTATCTGTTTGTCGTCAACTAATGAAATGGCCGCTGACTTAGGTATAAACTGACGTATTAAGCCATTGGTGTTTTCATTTGTGCCTCTTTGCCAGCTTTTA
>NZ_LZHJ01000030.1:0-28562 GCF_001690815.1 Gilliamella sp. GillExp13
AATCGAGAAATAGTGGGGCGAAGTGCTGGCAGGCATAAAACAGCGGCACTGGTCATGCAAGCTATGAGTCAAATTCCAATGAACTTACAGACGATTGAGTTGTTTCATTCTGATAGAGGAAAAGAGTTTGATAATCATTTGATTGATGAATGTTTAACAGCATTTGGAATTAAACGGTCCTTAAGTCGCAAAGGCAGCCCCTATGATAACGCAATTGCAGAAAGCACATTCAAAGCAGTGAAAACAGAATTTGTGTCAAATACTATTTTTGATTCACTGGCGCAACTTAAATTGGAATTTAATCACTATGTGGATTGGTTTAATTATAATCGACTTCATTCAACATTAAATTACCAGTCGCCGATTGAATACAAAAGAAATCGATGACCTTATCTTTTTGGTACTAAAAAGTGTGGACATACCATCATCATGGTTTAAAAATATAGGGTATATTTCATTACCTTGTTGATTATCGGGCATTAGTCGATCTGTTATAAAATCAAAATCATAATCTAAAATTTGCTTTAATGAGTCTTCAGTGGCGACCTCGCACTTGCGTGTTGTTGCTGATTTTTCCATGCTTGAATATTGATTTCTTGCATTCTTGGTAATGGAGATCTGGTGCTTTCAAGCAACATTTCTTTGGTCCACGGAAATTCACTATAAGCAATGTAAGCTTTTTCGTGACGGAATGAATTAGGTATAGTAATAAACGAAGTTAATTCTGGATTTTGATCTAAATTAGGACATTTATAAGAATCATCATTGTTGTGTTCCGCTGTTGGAGCACTAAAAATGGAATGTTGTAAAGTCAACTGCCCCTTGTTATTGACTTCATAAACAATCCAACTTTTATCAATATCAGCTAAATTAACTTCGTCTAGTGAGTTTTGTACAAGACTAGGCAAATGAAGATAAATGAATCCTTCCCTTATTCGGCGAATATGATATTGGTAATCATCATTTAGGGGGGACTGTTGTGACTCCATCTAAATTTGCCCATGAAGGTTTTGAACGATTAAGATCGGTAGGAATAACAGTATAACGCACAGGAAATATAGCAAGCCCATCGCGTTGACAACCGCATTTTTCTTTCATATTCATTTGTTTTATCTTTTTCCGTTTTAGTATTTTTATTATTTTATCTATCTATTATTTAACCAAAAATATGCTTGATTTTTTAAATTAATTGATTTTTGTTTTTTTATCAATACTTTTGTCTAAAGTGGTAATGATAAAAAATTTAACATAAAAATAACGAAAAGCTATGTTAGTTTCTGATACAATAATACAAATTTATAATAAGTTAGTTATGTCCTAACACTATAAAATAAAAGGTTTTTTAATGATCATATCAGACGCTAATAGTGCGGTGTCATCCGTCGCTTATCGAGCAAACGAAGTCATTGCTATTTACCCAATAACACCAAGCTCAACTATGGCCGAGCAAGCTGGCACTTGGGCAGAATTTAACAAGCCAAACGTATTTGGTGATACACCAAGAGTGATTGAAATGCAGTCCGAAGCAGGCGCAATTGCAACCGTTCATGGTTCATTAATGACAGGTGCACTTGCAACATCGTTTACTTCATCACAAGGTTTGCTTTTAATGATCCCATCGCTGTACAAAATAGCCGGCGAACTGACTCCTTTTGTTTTGCATGTTGCAGCACGTACCGTTGCAACGCATGCTCTTTCAATTTTTGGCGATCATTCTGATGTGATGGCAATTAGGCAAACTGGTTTTGCGATGCTTTGTTCTAGCTCAGTGCAAGAAGCGCAGGATTTTGCTTTAATTTCGCAAATGGCCAGCTTTAATAGCCTTGTTCCTTTTGTTCATTTTTTTGATGGATTTAGAACCTCACATGAAGTTAATAAAATTTATCCAATAAGTGATGACCAAATCCGTAATTTATTACCACACGAAGCTATTAAAGCCTTTCGCTCACGAGCATTAACGCCTGATAAACCAGTAACTCGAGGTACATCAGCTAATCCTGATACATACTTTCAATGTCGAGAAGCGATAAATACTTATTATGATAATGTTTATCAACATGTTGTTGATGCTATGGATGCTTTTGCAGCAGAAACAGGCCGAAAGTATCAACCTTTTGAATATTATGGAGCTAGTGATGCTGAGCATATTATTATAGTTATGGGATCTGGTGCTAGCACCACCAAAGAAGTAGTGGATGTTTTACTTAAACAAAACGAAAAAGTCGGGATTGTGATCGTTAGGCTATTCCGCCCATTTTCAGCCAATCATCTGCTCGAAGTTATTCCAAGTACTGTTGATAAAATTGCTGTGCTTGATAGAACTAAAGAGCCAGGGGCCCAAGCCGAACCGCTTTATTTAGATATTATGACCGCATTTGCTGAAAGCCTGTCGCGCAAAGAACGCGCAACTATGCCTCTTATTATAGGTGGACGCTATGGGTTATCATCTAAAGAATTTGATCCTAAGTGTGTACTTGCCATTTTTACTGAACTTGGATTAGATAAACCCAAGCCACGTTTTACCGTTGGTATTTATGATGATATAACAGGGCTTTCTTTACCTTTACCTAACCAATCGATACCACAAAAATCTGCACTTGAAGCGTTATTTTATGGGCTTGGTAGTGATGGCACGGTATCTGCAACCAAAAATAATATTAAAATTATTGGTGATAATTCTCCTTTTTATGTGCAAGGATATTTTGTATATGACTCTAAAAAGGCAGGAGGTTTGACGACTTCACACTTACGAGTCAGCTTAGATCCAATTGATTCACCCTATTTAATTACCAGCGCACACTTTATTGGCTGCCACCAAGATCAGTTTATCGATAAATATCAAATTGTTGATAAGTTAAAGGACGATGGTATCTTTTTGCTTAACACGCCGTATAGCAAAGATGAAGTTTGGCATCGTCTACCTAAAGAAGTGCAAGCACAATTAATACAAAAACGAGCACACTTTTACATTGTCAATGCGGCAAAAATAGCTCGTGAATGTAATTTAGGCGCAAGAATTAATACCGTTATGCAGGCGGCATTCTTTCATCTAGCTGGAATTTTTAAAAACGATTTTAATATCGCCCAATTAAAAGAAGTCATTGCCAAAAGTTACAGCAGTAAAGGACAAGATTTAGTTGAAAATAACTGGAAAGCGCTCGACTTAGCTATAGCTTCGCTTGAACAAATACCACTTAGCTGTGTTGATCAAAGCAGTTCAACAATGCCATCTATTGTACCTGCTAACGCGCCTGATTTTGTTAAAACAGTCACTGCTGCAATGTTAGCTGGTTTAGGCGATAACTTGCCTGTATCAGCATTTCCGCCCGATGGAACTTGGCCTATAGGTACAACTAAGTGGGAAAAACGTAACATTGCTGAAGAGATCCCTATTTGGCAACCCGAACTGTGTACCCAATGTAATCATTGTGCGGTTGCTTGTCCTCATGCGGCTATTCGAGCTAAGGTTGTTGATCCTGATGAAATGATCAATACGCCTGATTCATTAAGCTCACTTGAAGTAAAAGCCCGTGATATGAAAGGTCAACGCTACGTCCTACAAGTAGCGCCAGAAGATTGTACTGGATGCAACTTATGTGTCGAAGTTTGCCCAGCTCGTGATCGTAATAATTTTGAAATTAAAGCCATTAACATGCAATCACGTATCGATAATCTTGAGACTCAACGAGCTAACTTTGAGTACTTTACTGCATTGCCTGATCGTGATATTAGCACGCTTGGACGCATTGATGTGCGTACATCGCAATTACTTACACCGTTATTTGAATATTCGGGTGCTTGCGCAGGTTGTGGGGAAACACCATACATCAAATTGTTGACCCAACTTTATGGTGACCATTTAGCGATTGCCAATGCCACTGGCTGTTCATCAATTTATGGTGGCAACCTTCCATCATCGCCTTATACTACTGATCGAAATGGTCGTGGACCTGCTTGGGCAAACTCATTATTTGAAGATAATGCAGAGTTTGCATTAGGATATCGTATTACTTATAACCAACATAAAAAACGGGCGTTACGTTTGCTTGATTATGTTGCTGGTGATATTTCGCCCGAAATAGTCATCGCCTTAAAATCACCAGAAACCTCTATAGCGGAAAAACGTCAACAAGTCGAGTTATTACGTGAACAGCTTGCACACTTAGATTCTTCGCAAGCACAAGAGTTGATGATAGGTGCAAATTATTTGGTAGATAAATCAGTTTGGGCTATTGGTGGCGATGGTTGGGCTTACGATATTGGATTCGGCGGGCTTGATCATGTTATGAGCTTAACTGATAACGTAAATATATTGGTATTAGACACTCAGTGTTATTCCAACACTGGAGGCCAACAATCAAAAGCCACTCCAATGGGCGCTGTATCAAAATTTGCTGATTTAGGTAAGCATAAAGCACGTAAAGATCTTGGTGTTAGTGTAATGATGTACGGTCATGTATATGTAGCACAAATTGCGTTAGGCTCGCAACTAAATCAAACACTTAAAGCATTACAAGAAGCCGAAGCTTATGATGGACCATCTTTAGTTATTGCTTATAGTCCTTGTGAGGAACATGGCTATGATCTGGCTAAATCGCATGAACAAATGAAAGATCTAGTTAAATCAGGATTCTGGCCTTTGTATCGTTACGACCCACGCCGTATGGCAGAAGGCAAACCAGGATTAGTGCTAGATTCCAAAACACCAACTAGTGAGTCATTAACTGGTATCTTACTAAAAGAACAACGTTTCCGTCGTTTAGAAACACTTGAACCTGTAATTGCAAATACCTTGCATGAACGTTCAACAAAAATGGCAAATTCTAAATATAAATTCTTACAGATGCTAGCAACCTATTCGGATATTGAAACACCCAGCAGATAGCTAACAATAGCTATACAGGTAATTACAAACCATTATAAAGGGCTGTTATTAATAACAGTCCTTTTTTATTACCGCATTTGAGCAATAAAGCACTAGAATTGTGCATATTCCGATCACTATAGTTCATATAACAAGCTAATATCACTAACTTTATGTTATTGAGTACTATATAAATCAATTATCCAATGATTATTAAAAACTTGGTATTATTTTTGCATGATTAATAATTGACCACATAAAAATTAATTAAATGGGAGGTGAATCATGATATCCAATTTAAACGTCAGTAGAAGAAAATTAATCACATTTTCCAGTGCAGCAATTGCAGGGCTATCTATTAATCAATTATTATCTAAAGCTCATGCAATAGAATCACAAAACTCGATTTCATTCTCTCTACCTATGCTTGAAAATGTAGCAACACCTGATATTAATAATCCAGTAAGGCTCAACTTTAATGAAAATGCGCTTGGTATGTCGCCACGTGCAAAACAAGCTGTAATTGATGCTGTACCAAAAGCTAATCGCTATGCCAAAGCCGAAATGCCATTGCTTAATAAACGATTAGCTAAACATCATAAAGTCGATGATACTCAAATTTTATTAACTGCGGGGTCCTCAGAAGGAATTCGTAGTGCTATTGCTGCATTTGTTAAGCCAAATACTCAATTAGTCATTCCAGAACTTACTTATGGTGATGGAGAACATTTTGCAAAGATCTTTAATTTAAAAATTACCAAAGTACCAAGTTTGCCAGATTGGCAGATTGATATAAAAGGCATACAAAAAGCTGCTGAAAACTATAATGGATTTTCAATTGTTTATTTGGTTAATCCAAACAATCCAACTTCGACAGTTTTTGCTACAAGTGCAATTGAATCTTGGATAAAAAGTAAGCCTAAAAATACTATTTTTATTGTTGACGAAGCCTATGCTGAATTTGTTAATGATCCTGCATTTGAATCGGTGGATAAATTAATTACACAAGGTTGTGACAATATTATATTGCTTAAAACATTCTCAAAAATCCATGCTATGGCAGGGTTACGAGTGGGTTATGTGGTCAGTTCAGTTGAAAATGTTAAGAATATAGCTCAATATGTTGCTGGTGAAAAACTTAATTACTGTGGTGTTTGCGCAGCTCTCGCATCAATAGATGATCAACCCTTTTTAACATACTCTAAAAAAGCGGTTGATGTATCAAGGCAAATTATGGAAAAAGCATTGTCTGAACTAGGTTTGCATTATTTAAAATCCCAAACTAATTTTATGTTTCACAAAAGCCCAATTGATTTGAAAGATTATCGAGAACTAATGAAAAATAATTTTGTATTAATTGGTAGAGATTTCGCACCAGCAACAAATTGGTGTCGAATATCGCTTGGTTCGCCTAGCGAAATGCTTTACGTTGCAAATGTAATGCGTGAATTAAAAGAAAAAGGAAAAATTTAAATTAACTGCTTATTCTAAAGCTCTTTAAATATTAGCTAATTTAAAGAGCTTTATTTTTATTATGAGCCGTTAAAATTGAATTATTCATTGAGAATAATGACGAAAAAAATTTAGCTACCCATAATACGACGCGTCATCCAATAATGTTTTTTCCAATAACTATCATTTAAGTTTGAATAAATTACACCTTTTGATGTTGAAGCGTGTAAAAATTTGCCATCTGCATAATAAATTCCAACATGTAGACCACTACGGCTGCGACCTGTCTTAAAGAATACTAAGTCACCTGCTTTAGGGGTGTTTACCTTAACACCCAACCGAGCTTGTTCAGCAGCACTTCTTGGTAAGTTTTTTGAAAGTTTATTTTTAAAAAAGTTCATTACAAAACCTGAACAATCACTTCCAGCTAAAGTCGTACCACCATAACGGTATGGCGTGTTTTGCCATTTTTTATAGTGAGATTCTATTTTAGCTAACATGGTTAGATTAGGACTAGGTTTAGTTTTCTTAATAGAAACCTGACGTTGGGTAGTACTACAACCAAACAACATGAAAATAGAAAAAAACAATATAGTTATTAAAAAACGTTTTTTCACGTTAGTACAGTTGCCGAGCAACGTCCCTAATAGTTGATTGTCTTTTTTTATCATTTCTTTTTGTTCCTTTATTTAACGTTGACCAATACGAATAACGCCTAGCCAATTTTAAGCTTTTAGGCAACACGCCTTTTTCCCATTCAGTTTTATCTATTTTAGATAACCTAACTGGGCTAGTGTCCGCATGGCTACGATGATTCAAACTTTCTTTAAGGCGAATTAAGCGCAAAGAAAGAAAACAAATAATAACATCATCAACACTTAACTTTCTATATCCCGAAAGCTGATACCGAACTCTAGAACCATAATGTTTTGCAGTCTGCATTAAACTACCAACTGCGGCACCAATTAACGCTGCTGAGCCAAGTGAGATACCTCCGGTCGCTAAATCAATACTAGCACCAATTGTCGCCCCCTGAACAAAGCCTTTAGTCAAATGAGTACCCATCATTTTTAGAGCATCAATATTAAATAGGTCAGCATTATAGCGACCTTTTATTAAAGGTAAATTCTCTTCACTTTCTTGATTTGAATCAAATTGATACAATTTTAATAATTCATTGATCGCTATTTGTTCTCGCTTTCTAACTTTATCTTGCATATCAGCAATTGCCTGCACATCTTCTGTTTTAGCCATTTCATAAAAGGCTGTAACATCAACGAGTGTTTCGGCAATAATCAGATTAGCGGTTTGATTTCGAGAATTACGAATTTGTGCAATTTTATCTAGCCAGTTATCTAATATAACCTTAGCAGGTTCAACCAGTAAGGCAAGGCTATGATATAAACGTTCTTCACCATCCATAGGAGGAAATATAGCATCGAACCTAATAATAGCATGAATCCCAATGCGTGACAGCAATCTTTTCCATTCCTTTTCATTTTGGTTGTTGTCTGCAGTAAAATTTAAAACAGCTAATATGGGCTTATCACTATTGGATAAAATAGCTAATTCATCGTGATACTTTGCCAATACTGGCTCTCGTACATCTATCACGTAGATAGCCGCATCACTATTTAGTAGTTGCTTAATGACTTTAGCTTCTTGATTAAATACGTTTTCAGACTCTGGGCTTTGTAAAAAAAATGTTAATTTATCGACACCATCAAGTTTTGCATTAGTAGGAAGTAATTGGTTAATATAATCATAAAGTGCTAAACTGTCTTCTAATCCTGGGGTATCATAAAAAATTATTGATTTATTATGCTCAAGTGGCAATGTTATTGATTCAACGTGTCTTGTGGTGCCAGGGCTATCAGATACATTTCCAAAATGACTATTACGAATTAAGGTGCGTAGTAAAGATGTTTTGCCGACATTGGCATGACCAACCACTGCTAATTTTAATGTTGATAGCATTTTACAGAGCCTCGCTTAGCCAGTCAGGTTGAGCCAACTGTAAAGATAATGATTGCCAATTATGATACTGTTTACCTTGATTAATAAACCAAATACGAGTTTGCTGAGATTTATTGATCAGTTGATTAATAAAATTCAATACTCCCCTATCTGGCGCTCTATCGGTATCAACCGCAATTAATAATTTTTGAGCTGGCGTTAATTGCAAATAATCTAAAATATTACTGCGCTGTTCACGGGTATTTAAAAAACCTAAAAATGAGACAGACTCAGGGTAATGCCAACTTTCTTGCACATCGATGGCAACCAAAAAATTACCTTCAGCAGCTTCTATTGAATGTGTTGAAAAATGCCACTGGTGACTATTGTGACCTAATTTATCAGCATCTTCAATATTCACAAATAATGGCTGCAACCGATTTGCTAATATTTGATAATCAGGATGAGAGATATTTAGCTGAATTCGACGACTACTAATAAGCCAATTAACACCACAAAACACCATACACAAAAACCGCAGCATTAATCCATAAACAATAAATACACCTAACAGCCAAACAGCCCACGATGATCGAATTTCACCAGCACTTAACGCATGTTCGCTTAGTTTTATAACTTCGTCTTTTGGAATTTCAAAGCCAAGTAATGACGGTAAATAGCCTAAATAATGAGTTAAACCAATAATCGTATCAGAACTGAGCAAAGTGGTTTGCCATTCAAAACTATAATGCTTAGTTGAAAATAGCACAACTAAAACTAATAATGCACAACTTAAAATCACAGTCCAAAACAGGTTAAGCACAAATCCAATAAGCCAACGAATACGAGAGCCAAATAGTTCAACAAATGCAGGGATCAGTTGTTGCACTGTCTTTTTTTGAGAAAGCTTTTTAGCCAACCATAACCAACAATGAATCAACAAACTACCACCAAAATTGGAAAAGAGGAAAAACGAACCAAGCCAAATAGTTAGCGTAATTAAATGAACTCCTAATAAACTAAAAAGCGCCCAATACAAATTGATAGGGTTTTGACTTAACGCCCCCAATGCTAATGAACCACCTAAAAAAACAGATAGTAACAGCAATAATACAAAAGACAACTTTACCGATCGCAAAAGTACTTTTTGCGCCAAATACAATCCATTTTGTTTAGACAACATGATTGCACGCATCACAATTCGATCTGAAAGCGATATTTGTTCGGCTCTTACTTGTCGGTTGATATCTTGATCAGCAAACTGCCCAGATTCTGTTTCAATTAAATGGATCGTTTCGGTCAACCAAAGTGATTTTAGCTTTTGTCGCATTAGACTTAATCTTCAACATTATAGTAAATAAAATATAAAAGAAACGCGACATAAGTCGCGTTCATAAAGTCGAATCAATTATTGTGTAATTTCACCAATTTTACTTAATAAAGTTTGAATACGTTGTTGCCATACTTGCTGATCTTGTTTTAACTTTTCGTTTTCGTCACGTAGTGCTTTCATTTCATCTGAACTATCATTAATTAATTGCTCTAACTCTTGATTGCCTTTTCTTAAGGTTGCAATCTCTTGTTGTAATGTATTGATAGTATTTATAGTATGTTGGATTCGACTTTCTAATTGATTTAGTATTTCTAATGACATATTTTTCCTCAAGCTCAAATTATTTGGTGTATAATGCTAATCATTATACCGAATTCATTCTAAAATCAACACCTTTTTAAATCTTAAGTTGGAGAAAATTATGCGAAAACCTCTCGTTATGGGTAACTGGAAATTAAACGGTAGTTTGGATATGGCTAAAAGCTTAGTCGCAGGACTAAAAAGTGAGCTATCAAACGACACAGCATGTGATATTGCAATTGCACCACCTGTTGTATACCTTGATTTTGTAAAACACCAATTAAGTGGATCTAATATTATTTTAGGAGCACAAGATGTTGGTATTAATTTGTCAGGTGCTTTTACTGGCGAAGTATCAGTTAACATGTTAAAAGAAATTGGCGTGACTCATATTATTATTGGACATTCTGAACGCCGAACTTATCACAAAGAATCTGATGAATTTATTGCAAAAAAATTTGGTGTAATTAAAGAAGCTAGTTTAGTGCCTGTATTATGTATTGGCGAAACCGAAGCAGAAAACGAAGCTGGTCAAACACAAGCTGTTTGCGCACGCCAAATTGATGCTGTAATAAAAGCACTTGGTGTTCAAGCATTTAACGGTGCGGTTATTGCTTATGAACCAATCTGGGCTATTGGAACTGGCAAATCTGCAACTCCAGCACAAGCACAAGCTGTTCACAAATTCATTCGTGATCATATTGCTAAACAAGATGCAAAAGTAGCACAACAAGTAACCATTCAATATGGTGGTTCAGTTAATGATAAAAATGCTGCTGAACTATTTACTCAACCCGACATTGATGGCGCATTAGTTGGTGGTGCATCACTAAAAGCTGATGCTTTTGCGGCAATTGTTAAAGCGGCTGAACAAGCTAAAAAATAACGCATAAATATGTCGAATAACAAAGTAAAAAGACGCTTAATTTAGCGTCTTTTTATCATTTAAATTAATATCATTATTTAGCCTTAGTCGGATAACGTGTAGGCCAAATTTTTTCGACAGGTACTTGTAAATAATCAGAAATAATTCGTTCATACTTAGGGCAATGACGATATAATGCGTTTCTTAAAGTATCAGCCTGCAAACCACTAGCTCTAGACAATGCTCTTAAATTTCCGCCTCTAATTTTAATTTCGCCTACAACTCTAGATGGTGCCCAGTCTTGATCTTGCTCTCTCATTATGAGATCCTCTATTAGTTAAATTCTTACTATTGTAAAGATTATCGATAATACAATGTTCAAAAGATATGAATTTATATAGAACAGAATAACACAGAAAAAAACGATTTAAAACAATAAAAACAATAAAAAAATGGAATAGAGGAAAAAATGTTCGAAAATGAAATAAAAAACCAAATCGAAAAAGAAAAAACACGAACCCTAACTAATACAGGGGTCATTAATTTTAAAAATCGATTAAGCCTAGTGTTAGAAGGTCTTTCAGGTAATGCCTTTGCTAAAAAAGTTGGCATGTCAGAAGCTGTAATAAGAGATTACTTATCAGGTAAAACCTACCCATCACTAAATAGATTAGCCATCATAGCCCAAAAATGTAATGTTCCTATTGAATGGTTAGTAACTGGAAAAGGAAAATGTCGATTATTATCTGATTCAGATACTCAAGATTCAGTATATATTCCATTCCACCATTTAAATAATATGGTGAAATCTTACTCAAAAATCGAATCAATCCCATTTGATATTAATTTAATAAAGCATCAAGGCTGTAATTACGAAGACTTAGTCGCCGTATGGGCAAAAGGTGATAGCATGGAGCCAACAATATCAAATCATGATATTCTTATTATTGATAAAGCGCATTACAAACCGATCGATGGCTATTTGTATGCTGTTGAATATGAGGATCAAATCAGTATAAAACGCATTCAAAATCAAGGAGCAAACTTAGCTTTACTTTGCGACAATCCTAAGTATCCAACCATTATTGGGGATAAGCATGAACCGCAAGAATTTAAAATTATTGGGCATGTAGTTTATCTTCTAAAAGATCTTAACTAAAACCCATTTAAGCTTGGGCTAATTACAGCTTTATCGGCTTCGACGGTAAGGCTGTTTTAATGTATTTAACTCTCGTTTTTTTCTATGAATACCAAAGTAAAAAATGTCAAAAAGTTTCAGGTAACTATGTGTTTCAGTATAAAATCAATGTAAAGCTATTATAAAAAATAAATTAACTTAACAATCGTTGTCAGCATAACTTTATGCTTTTTTCGCTAGTTATGCTAGAATTAGCACTAAATTTTTTATTAGTTTTACCTATTAATATAATATTATGCCAAATATAAACACTCGAAAAAAAGTCGTTGTCGGAATGTCTGGTGGCGTTGATTCTTCAGTTTCTGCTTATTTATTACAACAACAAGGATATGATGTTGTTGGGCTATTTATGAAAAATTGGGAAGAAGACGACACAGAAGAATATTGCTCTGCCGCCGTTGACTTAGCCGATGCGCAAGCAGTTTGTGACAAATTAAATATAAAATTACATACTGTCAATTTTGCTGCCGAATATTGGGACAACGTATTTGAGCACTTTTTATCGGAATACAAAGCAGGCCGAACGCCAAATCCTGATATTTTATGTAATAAAGAAATAAAATTTAAAGCGTTTTTAGAATATGCGGCCGAAGATCTTGACGCAGACTTTATTGCCACAGGGCATTATGTCCGTAAACGTCAAACAGGTGATAAAGTAGAATTATTACGAGGGATCGACAATAACAAAGATCAAAGCTACTTTCTTTACACCCTTAGCGAAGCACAAGTAAACCAAAGCTTATTTCCTGTTGGTGAACTCGAAAAACCTGAAGTGCGAAAAATTGCACAACAGCTTGGTTTAGCGACCGCTGCTAAAAAAGACTCAACTGGCATCTGCTTTATTGGTGAACGTAAATTTAGTGACTTTTTAGCACGATATTTACCCGCTCAAGCAGGTAACATTCGCACTATTGATGGCGAGATTATTGGTCAACATCAAGGCTTGATGTATCACACATTAGGGCAACGCAAAGGGCTTGGTATTGGTGGTTTAAAACAAGCTGACGACACACCATGGTATGTTGTTGACAAAGATCTTACCAATAACGAATTGATTGTGGCACAAGGCCACGATCATCCAGCACTCCTTTCTGAAGGATTAATTGCTCAACAACTTCATTGGGTTGATCGTAAAGTAGTAACAAAACCATTTAGCTGTACTGTAAAAACACGTTATCGTCAACAAGACATAGCCTGCCAAGTAATACCATTAACCGATGACAAAATTAAAGTCATATTTGATAATCCTGTTGTAGCTGTTACACCAGGTCAGTCTGCTGTCTTTTATAAAGATGAAGTATGTCTTGGTGGTGGTATTATAGAAGAACGAATTACAAACAGTAAGGAAGACTAACGTGAATAATAAATACCACCATATTGCTATTGCCCTCGCTGGTGCGACACAAAGTGCAATACTGGTGCCACAACTTGCTAACACAGGCGTTTGTAATGCTACACTTTATGAACAAGCAATAAAAAGCTTGTTTAAAACCTCGCCAAAAACAACGGATGATGTTTATGATGGTATTAAAAATATCAAAACAGGATTACAAACAATAATACAATTATTATTATCAGGACAAAAAGAACAAGTCCAAATTATTCGTTACCTGTTTGGTACAATTGGCATTACTAGCAAATTATTAAAAAATGATGACGCATTAGATAAAATTGACCAACGATTAAAACGCATTTCAGGGCTTTATCTAGACATAAATGATGAAACTATTAGTACTAATATTGATGATCTGTCCTATTCATTAGCCGGAATTTATTCTGATATCATCAGCCCAATATCAACAAAAATAAAAGTTGTTGGGAAAATCGAATTTTTACAAAACACATTGGTACAAGCAAAAGTAAGAACAGCTCTTTTGGGATGTGTTCGATCGGCTATTTTATGGTATCAAGTTGGTGGAAATCGTTTTCAGTTTCTTTTTTGCCGTAAACGCATTTGCAAAGCAGCACAAGAGCTATTAGACCAAATTAATTGCGCAAACTAATTTGCACTTTATAACTGATATTTCAAATATTGTAACGGAGTAAAACCGATGGAATTATCTGCACTCACTGCCCTTTCGCCAATTGACGGGCGTTATGGTGACAAAACCACAGAGTTACGTACCATTTTTAGCGAATATGGTTTATTAAAATACCGTGTTCAGGTCGAGGTTTGTTGGCTACAAAAATTAGCTTCACAAGCAGATATTTTAGAGGTTCCAACATTAAGTCAATCAGCTATTAATCATCTTAATCAAATTGTAGACCAATTTAGTATGCAAGATGCAAGTCGCATTAAAGAAATCGAAAAAACCACTAATCACGATGTTAAAGCTGTAGAATATTTTCTAAAAGAAAAAGTAAGCACTCATGAAGAATTACACGCCATTAATGAGTTTATCCATTTTGCCTGCACATCAGAAGACATTAACAACTTATCTTATGCGTTAATGCTAAAAACAGCTCGAGAAGCTGTCTTAGTGCCATATTGGAATAAACTCATTGATAAAATCACCTCACAAGCTATCGCTTATCGTGATTTACCGCTACTTTCAAGAACACATGGTCAACCCGCTACGCCATCAACCATAGGTAAAGAGTTTGCTAATGTAGCCTACCGCTTAAAGCGCCAATTAAAACAACTAAAATCGGTTGAAATACTAGGTAAGATTAATGGTGCAACAGGTAATTATAATGCACATATGGTTGCTTATCCGCAAGTGAACTGGCATAAATTTAGTGAGAATTTTGTTAACTCGCTAGGACTAAAATGGAATCCTTATACCACCCAAATAGAACCGCATGACTATATTGCCGAATTCTTTGATTGTGTAGCACGCTTTAATACCATAATAATCGACTTTGATCGAGATATTTGGGGATATATTTCACTAAATCACTTTAAACAAAAAACTATTGCTGGCGAGATTGGATCTTCAACTATGCCACACAAAGTTAATCCTATTGACTTCGAAAATTCAGAAGGCAATTTAGGGATTGCCAACGCAATTATGAACCATTTAGGTAGCAAATTACCGATTTCCCGCTGGCAACGTGATTTAACCGATTCTACAGTGTTGCGTAATCTAGGTGTAGGTATTGGTTATGCCATTATAGCTTATCAATCAACCCTAAAAGGATTAAACAAACTCGAAGTCAACCAAGACCACTTACTTGAAGAACTTAATCGCAACTGGGAAGTATTAGCCGAGCCAATTCAAACAGTAATGCGCCGTTATGGTATTGAAAAACCTTACGAAAAATTAAAAGAATTAACTCGAGGCAAAAGAGTTGATGCAAAAGGCATGCAAGAATTTATTGACTCATTAGATCTACCCGAAAGTGAAAAAACACGATTAAAACAGTTAACACCAGCTAACTATATTGGTTATGCCGTTAGCTTTGTTGACAATTTAGAATAACAACTTAAATTCAAATAGCCTGATACAGTCACACCCTATCAGGCCATATTGACTTTCAGGTGATCATATTAATCACACTAGTGTAGAAATTACTCATTAAATATAAATCACCTAAACCAAAAATAGGGAAATTAATTGAACATTCGCATTGCAACTCGTAAAAGCCCATTAGCGCTATGGCAAGCAAATTTTGTTAAGCAACAAATTTTAACTAATCACCCAAATTTGACTGTGGAATTAATTCCCATGGTAACTAAAGGTGATGTATTGCTAGACAGCCCTTTATCAAAAATTGGTGGTAAAGGTCTTTTTGTAAAACAACTAGAACAAGCAATATTAAATAACGAAGCAGATATTGCAGTCCATTCAATAAAAGACATCCCTGCTGAGTTTCCTGAAGGATTAACACTAGCCACAATTTGCAAGCGAGATGATGTACGTGATAGCTTCATTTCAAATAAATATTCAAATATAGATGAGCTACCCAATGGTGCGATAATTGGTACATCAAGTTTACGACGTCAATGTCAATTGCGGGCAAAATATCCCCATTTACAAATTAAAGATCTTCGTGGCAATGTCGGCACTCGTTTAGCTAAACTGGATAATAAGCAATACGATGCCATCATCTTAGCCTCAGCGGGGTTAAAGCGTTTAACATTAGAAGACAGAATCAAACAATATATTGATACTGACTTAATTTTACCTGCTGTCGGACAAGGTGCTATTGGTATTGAAACTCGATCAGATGATAAGCAAATATTAGAAATTCTTTCAGTGCTTGATGACAAACATAGCCGAGTTTGTATTGAAGCAGAAAGAGCAATGAATAAAGCCTTACAAGGCGGATGCCAAGTGCCCATTGCTAGTTATAGCCAATTAAATAACAATATTTTATCACTACAAGGCCTTGTTGGACGCATTGACGGTTCTAGAATAATCAAAGGGACATTAGAAGGTAGTATAACTGAAGCCAAAAAGTTAGGACAAGAATTAGCAAAACGCTTATTAGATCAAGGTGCAAAAGCAATATTAAAGGAATTAAATGGCGGATGATTTATGTAACTAGACCCTCTCCAGAGGGTGAAAACCTTACCCAACTATTTGCTCAAGCAAATTTGCCTGTACAACATCTTCCATTTTTTACTATTTCACAAGGCAATGACCTACTAAATTTACAACAACAACTGAATAAACTTTTACCTAACGATATTGTGATCGTTGTTTCACCACAAGTTACACACATCATTAAAGCCTATATTGGCAATCTAATATTACCAACTAATATTCGGTATTACGCAATAGGAAAAAAGTCAGCACAATTATTTAATCAGCTCACCACAACTAAAGTCAATTATCCAGAGCAAGAAAACAGTGAAGGATTATTGATAAAACTACAACAAGAATCTGTACAAAATCATACTGTTTTAATTTTATGCGGTAATTCAGGTCGGCAATTATTAGCTCAAACACTAACAAATCGAAAAGCCAAGGTAAAATCAATAACGTGTTACTGCCGTGAACCAATCACCTACCCGCCAAAGATATTATCTAGTAATATTGAAAATCAAATCATCATTATCACTAGTTTAGAACACTTAATCCAGCTTGAGTTATATATTAATCTTGAACATAAAATGCATGCTAATCTTGTGGTAACAAGTCAACGAATTTTTGCAAAAGCGAAACAACTTAATTGGCAAAAAATCTTACTGGTCAATAACGCAAATAATCAAAATATTTTTAAATCTGTTATGATAAATTATACTATAGCCGATAATATAAATAATCTATGACACTTGCTTATTAAGACAATAATTAAAATTTATTTAAAACAATGTTAACTCTATGTCATAATGCAACATAAATTTCTAGAAATCTAAATGAGGTTATTTATGCCACCAAAATATTACGGTGCCAATGCAACACTTTCAACAATAAACACAACTTCGTTTAGTCAAATAACGATAACAGCGGTTCAAAATGAAGCGAATAACACTATGAAAGAAGATAAAAAAAATCAAACAACCACTCAATCCAATCCATCAGTGAAATCTAAATCCCAACCTAATAACAGTGTTAGCGGTAACACTAATAACACAAGCAAATCACCCGTTTCAAAACTATCAATAATTGCTATAGCATTAACCGTTTGCTTAGGTGGTTTGGGGCTTTATTATGGTCAACAGGAAATTAAAAAACAAAAAAAAACCATCTCAATATTACAAACTGAACTGGCCAATTTAAAACAAACAACCAAGCAAAGTATAACAAATGATTTACAAAGTAGTATTACCGACGCAGTTAATAAACAAAATCAGCAATTCAATTCACTAGAACAGCGTGTTGATCGTAAACTGAGTGATCAAAAACAGCTACAGCAACAATTAACAACTCAAATTAATGATTCACAAAAGTTGACAGAACAAAGCTTACAAAATATCAATGAACGCTTAGCAGCAATGTCAACAAGTGATCACAATGTTTGGTTAATTTCACAAGCCAATTACTTAGTACATTTAGCTGGACGTAAAATTTGGAGTGACCAAGACTACACATCCGCACGATTACTACTAAAAAGTGCCGACGAAAGCCTAACCCAAGCTGATGACCCAAGCCTATTGCCTGCAAGACAAGCAATTAGTAAGGATATTAATTCACTTGCTCAAGTAAGCTTTACTGATACCGATGGCATTATTATGAATTTAATCGGTTTATCAGAATCGCTTACCGAATTACCTTTAGTAGGTAATTATAAAGATATCGATCTTGGCATGACACAATATGCCGAAGATGCTACAAACACACCACAAACAAACATTAGCAATATAGCTAATGATAATAATAGTGAGGTATCATCATCGGTTAACGATTGGTCTGATAATTTATTAAACAGTACCAAGACTTTTATGGATAAATTTATCACCATAGAAAAACTTGATGACAAAGAGACCAACTTTAAGGCTTGCTTAGAACAAGCAGGACAAGACGAAAAACAAATCGTCAAATGCCAAATATTAAAAGCACCACTGAATTTGGAACAGTCGCTTTACCTACGTGAAAACATCCGCTTCCGTTTATTGATTGCAGCGCAAGCCGTACCAAGACATCAAGAACTTATTTACCAACGTGCACTAAATGAAACCGCAATTTGGGTTAATGCTTATTTTGATGGGAATGCTCCAAGCGTTAAAGCATTTATTAATGAACTTGAGAATTTGCAAAATCAATCAATCAGCAATCAAAATGTGCCTGAAAGCCTAACTAGCATTGGCGAACTTGAAAAATTAATGCAAACCCGCGTTCGCTCAATGTTGTCAAAATAGGAGAATAATAATGATAAAAATACTAATTATTTTCTTAGTGCTAGTGGGTGGATTCTTTTTGGGACCATTATTACAAGGGCACCAAGGTTCAGCGGTATTTGAATTTGCCAAATATCGTGTCAGTATGTCATTTAATTCATTTATGATACTTGAATTAGTTGGTCTACTTTGCCTTTATTTAATTTACTGTTTGTTGAATAAAATTTTTAATTCTAAAACAGCATTAGGCAATTGGCTACGCTTAAAGTCGCCCAAAAAATCAATAAAACGTGTTGAACAAGCACAAATGTTATTACTTGAAGGTGATTATAAACAAGCTGCTAAACTATTTATCAAAAGTGCCAAAGGGGCAAAAAATACCACCTTATCGTATTTACTTGCGGCACAAGCTCAAATTGATAATGATGAATTAATCCCCGCTAATCAGTCACTAGAACAAGCCGCTAAAAGTTGCCAACCTAATGAGTTATTTGCCTTTCAGCTAGTACAAATTAGACTGCAACTAAAAAACCACGAATACACTACTGCACGCATCACATTAGATCAGCTACTAAACGAAAAACCTCGCAATGCTGAAGTACTTAGATTAGCAGATCAACTTTATTATGAAATGGGTGATTATCAAGCGATTATTGACCTATTACCTGCAATGTACAAAGCTAAAGTGTACAGCGAATCGCAACTAGATCAGTTTAAACAAGCAGCTTATATTGGTCGAATTAAGCAATTATCGACTAATAGTGATGCACAAACACTAGTAAAATGGTGGAATGAACAACCAAGAGCCATTTTAAATAATATGGCCTATCAAAAAGCGATGGCTAATTATCTCACTCAACTAGGCCAAGACAGCGAAGCAGAAAAGATATTAAAATCGATTAGTAAACTTGAACAAAAAGAAAGAACATAAAAAAATATAACAAGAAAAACAGGGCAATTGCCCTGTTTTTGTTTGAACTCACAATAATGATTAAAATTAAGTTATTGATTGATACAAATCAAATCATAAAATAGCGAATTAACGCCATAAAGCACATACCAGTAACTACAATACACATCAGATTCTTAGTCAAAAAGGCGACAATTACGGTTGGAATTGTCGCTAAGCAATATTCCACATTAAAATCTGGAAAATACCCTTCTTTTGCCACAAATAAATTTTGCACAAATAGTGCTGTTAAAATACATAAAGGTACATATGACAAGAATTGAGTCACAACATTAGGTAACTGAAACTTGCGAACCAATATAAATGGAATCACTCTTGGCAACCAAGTTACTAACCCGCAACCTAAAATAATCAATAAACTATAAGTTGTCATGCTTTTTCTCCATTGCCATACCCATAAAACAACCACCAAACGTACTGATTAAAATAGCCATTTCAGGTGACACAAAACGCATTAAGAAAATTAGCAAAACAGCAACGGTTAACATGGCTAAAAGCCGATTTTTAAGACTTTTGCTATTATCGCTGATCAATTGCAAATAGAGCAAACCAATAAACATGGCAACTAAAGCATAATCTAGGCCAAATTGCATAGGATCAGGCAACCACTCTCCGATTAAAGCACCAAGAAAACAAGACAAAATCCAAGTAATATAAGCCGTTAAATTAAGTCCATGCATCCAAGCAACATTAACTGGCACTTTATTTGTCATCGCATTTATTGCCACGGCAAAACTTTCGTCGGTCAATAAGCTACCGATACCAATATTATTTAATAACGATGATTTGCGAAAAGCTGGCGCTGTTGCCATACTCATCAAAAAATGACGTGAATTAACTAAAAAAACCGTAAAAATAATAGCCGAAATAGGCGTAGCTACTATCATTAATCCAGCAATAATAAACTGCGCAGCGCCTGCATAAACAATAATAGCCAGTAATGTAATTTCGAGTACCGATAAATTTGCCGATTTACCCACAACACCAGCAGCGATACCAATACCGATATACCCCAATAGTGTTGGGACACAAGCATAAACTCCATCTTTAAATGATAATGGCATAGATATTCCTTAATAATAACAATATGTTATAGATTAATATTGCCTATATTGCAAATACATATTAAAACTGACTATTTAAGTCTATTTTGACTAAAAACAAAACATTAATTTAATAACTTAATTTACAATAAGCCACAATATATTGTCGAATTTTGTTATAATATCGCTTAACTAATATTGATGACAATCAAAATAACTTAATAACAATTAATGTGACAAATATATCTATGCATACAGGAACTCTATTTATTATTTCTGCGCCAAGTGGTGCAGGCAAATCAAGCCTGATCCAAGCTTATCTAGCTCAAAAAAATCAACATCAAGCTAAAGTATCAATTTCGCATACTACGCGTGATCCTCGCCCAGGAGAAGCGCATGGTGAACACTATTACTTTGTGGATCACAAACACTTTGAATCTTTAATTGATCAGCAAGCATTTGTCGAATATGCCAACGTATTTGATCACTATTACGGAACATCTAAAGCCGAAATAGAACAAAGCCTATCGCAAGGAATTAATGTTTTTTTGGATATTGATTGGCAAGGTGCAAGGCAAGTACGCAAAAAAATGCCACAAGCAAAAAGCATATTTATATTACCACCTTCGCTCAAAGAGCTTGAAAACCGCCTAGTTAAACGAGGACAAGATGACAACAATGTGATTGTCAAAAGAATGCAAAAAGCTCGATCTGAAATTTCGCATTATAACGAATATGACTATGTCATTATTAACGATGATTTTGACACTTCATTAAATGCCTTAAGTTCCATTATTACCGCTGCCAGCCTTGAGCAACCAAAACAAGCTATCATCAATAGGCAATTATTAATAGATTTGCTAGGGGAATAATTCGAAATAAGATGAAAAATATCGCCCAAAAAGTGGCGATATTTTTATGGAATAAATTAATTACCTAACGCTTTATCAGCCTGATCATTTTGGATCAACTCTAACTTATAGCCATCAGGATCCTCAACAAAAGCAATAATGGTTGAGCCACCTTTTACAGGTCCCGCTTCGCGCGTTACCTTTCCTCCAGCTTGTTTGACATCATTACACATTTTAGCAACATCATCAACACCAATAGCTATATGACCAAACGCCGAACCATGCTCGTATTTATCAGTACCCCAATTATAAGTTAACTCAATAACTGAGCTAGTTATTTCATCACCATAACCAACAAATGCAAGTGAATATTTATATTCAGTATTTTCACTAGTTCTTAACACCCGCATTCCCATTACACGAGTATAAAAATCGATTGAGCGCTGTAGATCGCCAACTCGAATCATAGTATGTAATATACGCATTGCTTTATTATCCTTTTATAACAATTAATAATTTGTTTGAGTTTATACGTTAGAATTCAGACAGGCAAATTTTTGTTAAAAACTGAGTAATTATAGGTAGAAGACAAACAACAAAAATTGTCTTAATCAAATTATTAGCCGAAGCATTTCGCTCATCATCAAGATGAGCGAAAATTAGTTGTTATTTAAGGACAATATGTCCAAAACTAATAAAATTAAGCGTTATTTTTTTGTACTACTACCATAACGTGGTGATGCACTAATTTGTTTACCATTAGTGACTAAACGAACAGCTTGACCAGCGTAAAAATCGTTAGCCGAACCTTTTTGTACAAGAACAATATTAGATCCTTTTTCTTGCTTGATTTCTAACTCAACAGCGCTAGCTTGGCTAGATTTATTTTGAATAGCATCACCCAAAATCGCACCGCCAATAGCTCCTGTTGCAGCAGCTAACACACGACCACTACCATTACCAATAGTATTACCTAAAACGCCACCTATAACAGCACCACCAAGGCTACCTGCTACACTTTCACTTTTACCATTTGACGCATTAGCTTGAATTTTAACAGGTCGTACTGAAACAACTGTACCGTAACTTACTTGCTGAACTTGTTTTGCTTGATCTGCTGTATAAACATCGCCAGAATAAACATCACTATTGCTACATCCAGATAAAATTGCAGCTAAAATAGTTAACGTGACGATTTTTTTCATAATTCATTCCTCATATAATAATAGTATAAGCTTGTTATACGCAGTTTAGAATAATATTTTTTTTAAAAAACAACAATACCATTTTCATTATTTTATCAATATCCAATACAATTTATGCTTAAGTTAGGTTATACTCAGCACAAAAATTTATCAACTATGCAATGAATATATGAAACGGTTATTTTTTCTATTAACATTATCAGTTATGATAACTGCTTGTCATGATGCAAATCAAGCACCTACAAAAACCGATAATGCTGTCATTAAACAGCCATCGAATGATTGTTTAGATAACAAATCAACCCATGATTCGCATTTAGGCAAAATTCCTGCTTTAGGATGTCCCGTGAAATAATACAATAGGCACAAGTAACATAATGAAAAATATCGAAATCGACGAAGAATTATACCAATTTATTGCTGGTCAAACTAAACACATTGGCGAAGATGCATCAAGTATATTACGACGTTTATTAAACATAAACCAATCTACATCGGCAAAAAAACAGACTATTGCACAAAAAGAGAATCATTATCCCCTGTTTAATGACTTATTAACTAGTGACGCTTTCACGAACGAGAAATCCATTATTAGTCGCTTTATATTACTGCTTAGTGCGTTGTATAACTATAATCCAGCACTATTTGCCATTGCCACAACATCCTTACATGGGAGCAAGCGAAAATATTTAGCCAAAGATAAACAATTACTAGAAACATCAGGCAAAAACACAAAACCCCGCGAAATCATTGGTACACCTTATTGGGTTATCAGCAATACTAATACTGCCAGAAAATTATATATTATTGAATCAATAATGAGTGACATGGGCATATCTGAAACCATGATAAACCAAGTCACCAACGCATTTTTACCTTAATAGGTTAAATAAAAATAAAAAAACTAAAAACGTGATATAAACTCAACAGATTCACGTTTTTAGTCATATAAAGTATTTTTTATGAAAGAGGAGTAAAAAATGGCCAAGCAAAGCCGCGCAGGAATGTTAGCTCAACCATCAGATCTTATCAACGTTGAAACATTACGCAATAACTATTACCAAATCCAACCTGATACAGATAATGCTAGCCAATTAGTCATTTTTGGTACATCAGGTCATCGCGGAAGCTCAAACAAAGGCACATTTAATGAAGCACATATATTAGCCGTTGCTCAAGCAATTGCCGAATACCGCAAAGCGAACAACATTACAGGCCCTTGCTTTATTGGTCAGGACACACATGCCTTATCAGAACTTGCCTTAAAATCAGTGCTTGAAGTTTTTGTCGCCAATGAGCAAACCGTGGTTATGGCTAATGATTGGGGCTATACACCAACGCCTGTTATTTCGCATGCCATTTTAACTTACAATCAAAATAAACAATCACAACTATCAGACGGCATTGTTATCACTCCATCGCATAATCCACCAGAAGATGGCGGAATAAAATACAATCCAATCAATGGCGGACCTGCGGATACTGAAATCACCAAACAAATTGAAAACCGCGCCAACGAATTACTGAAAAATAAACTCAATGGTGTAAAACGTGTCACCTTAGACAAGGCTCTAAATTCAAATTACATCCACACCAAAGAATACGAAACCGACTATATCAACGATCTTGAAAACATTTTAGATCTCTCCCTTATCAAATCATCATCGCTCAAAATCGGTGTTGACCCATTGGGTGGTGCTGGTATTACCTATTGGCCACGCATTGCCGAAAAATATGGCATCAACCTTAATATTGTTAATAACAAAGTCGATCCAACTTTCAGCTTTATGCATCTAGATCATGACGAAGTTATTCGTATGGACTGCTCAAGCCGTTGGGCTATGGCTGGGTTATTAAAATTAAAAGACCAATTTGATTTAGCCTTTGGTAATGATACCGACTTTGATCGTCATGGCATTGTGACACCAAAAGGGCTAATGAACCCAAATGCCTACCTTTCAACCTGTGTTAATTACTTGTTCCAAAACCGTCCACAATGGCACAAAGATATTGCTATTGGTAAAACATTAGTCACAAGCTCAATGATCGACCGAGTTGCAAATAGCTTAAACAAACAATACTTAGAATACCCAGTTGGTTTTAAATGGTATGCCGATGGGCTTTACAATGGTAAACTTGGATTTGCTGGCGAAGAAAGCGCAGGCGCATCGTTTTTAAGAACGAACGGTAAAGTATGGTCTACCGACAAAGATGGCATTATTTTATGTCTGCTTGCTGCCGAAATGACGGCTAAACTAGGCAAAAACCCACAAGAACAGTACCAAGAACTTGAAGATAAATTTGGTATTTCTTATTATGGACGAATCCAAGCGCCAGCCTCGTTTAGTGAAAAACAAAAACTAGCCAAACTTGATGCTAGCCAACTAACCACCGACAACTTAGCGGGTGAAAAAATCACTCAATGTTTAACCACTGCACCAGCTAACAATGCTACAATTGGTGGGCTTAAAGTGATAACCCAAAACGGCTGGTTTGCCGCTCGCCCATCAGGAACAGAAGATGCTTACAAAATTTATGCAGAAAGCTTTATAAGTAACGAGCATTTAAATACACTTCAACAAGAAGCCCAAGAAATTGTAGCAAAGGCGATTAAATAACCGAAAAAAACAAACGCAATAAAAAACAGCAGCTATTTGGTTACTGTTTTTTCACATAAGCTTTTATTAGAAAGATATCAAAACAAACACACAAATAAAATTAATATGTTTTCTGAGCAATTTTTACCTAAAGCGGTGGAATTTTTTATATAAATAACTCAGATAGAATCTCTGATTTTATTAAAGTTTTTAAGTGAAATCAAATAACTATTGGTTAATTCTTTTTTATTGTGATGAATTTTAATAAAATGCTTTTGCGCTTTATACAAAAGCGTAAGCTTCAGTATTGCTGATCGAACCGCTTTTTTGCCTTCAATCATTAAAGTACCTAGACCTCAAACTTTTCCTGTTGGGACTTATCTTCACTTTGGTTCTGTCTTTTATTAACACCGTAACTCCTATCTACCCTTAAAAACACAAACAACCGAAATGTCAACATCAGCCTTCCTGACAGCACGACCGGTTCCGTTTACCTCGAGCCTCGCAATTCTATTTTTTTTATCTTCTATTTTCCAGTCACTTGTCCAATAAGAGCTGCCAAAGCCCGCATTAGTGTAATCTACCACAGGCCCCCACTCTGTAAAAAATCCTGCTCCTATTCGGCGTTGATAATGAATACTATTTGAAGATGGTTTAGCTCCAAATCCTGAGTCACCTTCATTAGTCAGATCACTTACCTGTGGAATATGATAACCTATACTATTACACCAAGATTCCTGATTAGAAAATGTATCTTTTTTAGATCGACTAACGTACCATTCCCTTAATTGAAATCCATATTTTAATACATTCTCACGACTATCTTTACCCACTAATTCAAACGTCTGTGGTAAACTTGGCTTGGAAATTATACTAGGACTGTCTGACTCTTTTTGACTATCGCTTGCTGCAGGCCCTGTTAATTTAACGCGTGCTACGACTTTCCCTCTATCAGCATTAGGAATCCATTTTTCACTAGCTGCAAGATTTGTTACCGTAGCAGTTATTCCCCCCTGAGTAACAGGTTCCCAAGTCAACTGACCAGGTTCTACTCCACCTATGATGAAATCAAAATATAAATTATCAGCTCCCGTTGTCGGAAAATTTTGATTGTATGAGTTTGGATAGGTTGATTGAACTAAAAATCCTTTTTTGTTATTCCATATATCAGCTGGACCAGCTTGTAAAGCATTACCCCAATACAGATTCGGCCTTACAAAACAAATGATTGGTGCTGCCTTCGGTTTGATGTAATATACTACAGTACGACCTTTAAAAGTGCTGGTGTTTGGTATACCGTAATTAGTGCTTATACTACCATCCGTACTACTTAATTCCACTTTATAAGGCGACTTACAAATATCTAAAACATCACTACGATTAACTGCTTGACCATCTCTATCAATTATCCTGAGCGTTATACTTCCTTTTATTTCAACTCCATTACCACCTTCGCCATCACCATCATCATCCTTCCAATAATGATAACGTTTCACTAAGCTATCTATACTCACTGAATTGGTTGCTGCTTGTACCATCATATCAATATCAGCAAAACTTTGGCCTTCTACGGGTAACTCAATTGGCTTTATAAACGAGGAACTATTAATTTCTGGTGTGATTTTACTACCATCCGATAATGTAATAGCCAATAGCTCATTAGTAGTTATAGCCTTAGTTCGACCTTCGTCAAAGGTTAAATAAGGTTCACTACCTTGTATAACACCGCTTGTATGAGCCGTTAGTGCTTGAGAGTTCGATGAATACGATAATAACGGAGTCAAGGGCAATACGCTCGAGAATGTAAAAATGAATTTTAGTCGCGGTATAAACAAATCTGCTAATTTTCCTAAAGAAATATCAGTTTGTAAGAATTTTTGATAATTTAGAGATTTAAGAGAATTTAAGATATAGGCCTGTCTATTCTTGTTCCTACGACAATAATCCATTATATTTCACCTATTAACGAATGTTCCATTTCATTTTTATTCACTTATTAAATAAGCTGATTTTCTATTACCAGTAAAAGTGTAATCTTTTGTGAAAATTTTGGCAAGTTTTCTTGATAATTTCTTAATTAAAATATGGTGTTAAATTTAGGAGTTTTTAAGTTTTGTGGAATGATTAATATTGCTGATAACTTCTAAAACACAAACATACCCAACAGCCCATAACCTTACTTTGTTATCGGCATGCTTTGATGCTGTGATAAGGCAAGCATATTAGCATTGTGGTGCTATAAGTGTGTTTTTTGCTCTAAAATTGTTCAGGTAGGCTATTGATTTTATTGAAGCTTTTATTTGCGTTTCTAAATAAAATCAAACAATTATAGGCTAGTTTTTTATTACGTTGCATTTGGCTTTTTAATAAAAGCGCTTTTGTTATTTGATAATAGCTATTAATAACAGCTTGTTAATAACAGTCAGTTAATAGCAAAAGCGCAAGCTTGAAAATTGTATCGGTCGAAGCATTGTTTTGACTTTCAGTCATTAAAGCGCTAGGTTCACAGACTTTGCCTGCTCAGCGCCCCAACTTACGCGGGGGCTTTATTCTTTGTTATATTATCCTCTCAAGCACCGTAACCACCTTCCGCACCCTAAGGATTAAGAACTAAACGCTAAAAACTAAGGTGCGGTGCAAAGGCCATAGCGGGACCAGCTGTCACTGGCTCTGTCGCTGTAGACGGCGGCGCCGTAGGACGAGTCGACAAAGAACTTGTCGAACTGGTCGCTACCTGAGGCGTCGCTCGCCCAGTAGCGGTTGCCGACGAAGCCCGCATCAGTGTAGTAGTAAAGGTAGCCCCACTCCGTGAAAAATCCTGCTCCTATGTGACGCTTGTAATGATCCGTCCCAGACGACGGCGTGGCGCCATCTATGCCATTTATATGGATCGGCTACACTAATTAGTACCAGTTTTATAAGGTCATTGTTATGATAAACTAAAAATAAGAGAAGGTAACAACAATGGCAATCGATTCATCACGAAGAGCAAAACGTAGCTTTACTAACGAGTTCAAAAAACAAATGGTCATGCTATATCAAAATGGTAAAAAACGTGCGGATATCGTCGCAGAGTATGACCTCACCAAATCAGCATTAGATAATTGGATAATGCAGTACCAAACTACCGGCTCATTCATCGCAAAAGATAATCGTCGAACTGAAGATAACGAACTTATCGCGCTACGCAAAGAGAATAAA
>NZ_LZHJ01000031.1:0-5651 GCF_001690815.1 Gilliamella sp. GillExp13
TTACTTGACATTTGAGCTGTAATTCATTATCATTTAAAGCACAAGGACTGGCAAAATAATGCATTATCATTTAAGGCACAAGGCACAAGGCACAAGGCACAAGGCACAAGGCACAAGGCACAAGGCCTGGCAAACGTATTTCTTAAATTTATCAAATAAACTTATTCGACGAATTTTTGCACAAAACTTATTTATATCTTCGAAATTATCTCTCAACGAATTATCGAAATTATTGCTCAAATCACCTAAAACAGCTTTGCTAGTATTAGCGCTGTTATTATTATCATCTTCATGGAATGTACAGGCGAATGGTAAAAAGGCTAGAGCGGGTAATCGTAGTGATGCAATACTGCTACAACAGTCGCCAGTTATCGATTATGTAAGACCTAATCTACAGTATGGTGACGGCAGATTCGCTGGTCCAGCTGACATGTGGAATCCTGATAAGGGCTTCTTAGTTCAATCAATCAATCCTGAATCATACAACCTCAATTTCCCAACTACAGGTACGTATGGAGTATATTTTGATTTACTCATTACAGGAATAGATGTAAGAAAATTGACATGGAAACCCGTTACTTTGGGAGGAGTTACTGCAACAGTGACAAATGTTGTAGCTAGGGATTACTGGATTCCTTATAAAGATAGGGGAAAAGTTGTTGCCCGTGTTACGTTAACAGGTCCATATACATGGCTCCCGGGAAAACCGTTCACTACTGGTGGGTTAAGGTTACCGCAGACGTTTGAGTTAGTGGGTAGAGATGAAGATGGTTATGAGGTAGTAAAATATGGATTTGTGTTGAAGCAATGGTTCATCGCCGTTACGGGCTTTAAGAATCGTGAGCCTGAACGTTGGTGTAGTAGAATGAACTACCAGATACCAAGGGTCAGAGATTTAACTAATGCGGCTGGTATTCCACCTTTAGGCGCCCGCCCATCTTCACCAGGTAATCATTACATGCGTTATATTGGTGGAGGCCTTTTTTCTGAGTGGGGCTACATGCACGGCTACGTCAGTAACTTTCCCTTTCGAGACAACTTCCACACGGCGCTTGATCCTGATGGTTCGTGGGACGGGAGGGGCGAAAGATACAAGGATAAATTTGGAGTGGGATCGCACGATGGCTACTTCCGTCAGTACCGCCTATCCCACAGGGATAGTTATATTTGCGCCTCGGCCCTTAGACCTTAGTCCTTGGGCTACCATAACATATGCCCAGGCAATGTTTTTAGCGCTACACCATCTTCTCAATGGTGGGTAAGAGATAGAAGCAAGAATATGCACGATCGTCGAATAGGTGCTGGACTCTTTACTGAGTGGGTGTAAATACCCCCAACTTAGCACACAACTTACGTAGAAAATCATGCTGCCTGTTTTAGTGTTTTATATTCAATCGGTGTCATGTTATTTAATGCCTCATGCGGTCTTTCGGTGTTATAAATCGTTAGCCATTCTTCGGTTATTCACCTTGCTTGTGCTAAGTTGTTAAAAAGATATAAATCAAGTACTTCAGTACGATAGGTACGATTAAATCGTTCAATATAACCATTTTGATAAGGGCACCGGGCTTTATATAATCAATGGCTATATCATGTGATTTAGCCCAGTTTATAAAGGTTTTTCCTGTAAATTCTGGCCCATTATCGACCCGTATTTTTAATGGATATCCATGATATTCGGCCAATTTATCTAAGTAACGGGTAATCCTTCCTGCTGGTAAGCTGACTGCAATATCAATACCTAACGCCTCACGATTAACGTCATCGATGACATTGAATGTCCTAAAGCGACGTTGATTACGGCTACTATCACTCATAAAATCCATTGACCAACATTCACCTTGTTTATTAGGCACAAATAGCTTTTCCGGGCATCGTGGAGGAATGCGTTTTTTTCGTTTTACTCTGAGATTAAGCTTTAATTCACAATACACCCGATAAACACGCTTATGGTTCCATTGATAGCCGAGCTTTCTGATACGATTAAAGCATTTAGGAAAGCCCCAGCGTGTGATAGCATTCAATACCGAAACAATCACCGAATCATCCTGTAACTTAGGTTGATAATAGTAAGCACAACGGTTTAAGCCAACGATAGCGCAGCTCATAGCTATAGTAACAGAATGATTTTGCTGTACTATTTTAGGGGGATAGTTACACTTTACTTTTGATAAGATAGTCAATCTTATCATCTATTTTATTGGTTTTTCAATAACTCTTCTGCGTTTTTAATAAAGAAATAGCCGCTATTTTTGCTAATCTAATGAAATTGAAACATCAAAGATGGAGCCGCCAGCAAATCTATGTATTTTCATAAGCTCAGGTTTCACTTTTTGGGCATTTAAATCAGTAATATCAAGAGCAAGTGCCAAATCAAAAGAGCCCGTAATTTCACCGTTCTGTTTGATTTTTTGTTAGAATTAAGATCCATTCTGAAGAAATATGAAGAGTACGACCTTAAAATATTAATCTATGTTATTAAAAATAAAACATTGAATAAAATATATAACCCGTTTAATATTATGATGATGGTTATCTAAATAACATTATGAGGGATTATAAACATATGAATATTCCATTTAATATAATACAAGGAACATTAAACGAGCTTGATGATATATCATTACTTTTTTCTGAATATCGAGAGTTTTATGGTATTGAGGATTGTAATTCTGAATCAAAAAAATTCATTAAAGAAAGATTGATCAACAATGATTCAATAATTTTCCTTGCCTACGACAATAAAATAGCATGTGGTTTCGTACAGCTATATTTTTCATATTCTTCTTTATCCATATCACCAACTATAATTTTGAATGACTTATATATTATAAAAAGCTACAGAAGGTACGGTATTGCAACCCAATTAATGGAAAAAGTAAGAAGCTTTGCTAATAATTCTACATATAATGGAATTTCATTATGCACATCAATCGAAAACCACAAAGCTAGAGCTCTGTATGAAAAATTAAATTATAAAATTGATGATCAATTTATATACTATTTTTTAAAACTACATAAGGAATGATATATGAAAATTTATGATTCTGTTGGAGTTGGATTTGGACCGGCAAATCTTTCAGTGGCGGTTGCTATGGATGACGCTGGTATGTTAAACAAAGATGGCTTACAAATTAAATTTATTGAAAGTAAAAGCGAGTTTGGCTGGCATCCTGGAATGTTACTTCCGGAAGCGGATATGTAAATATCTTTTTTTAAAGATTTAGCAACATTAAGGAATCCTACTAGCAAGTATACATTCTTGAATTATCTATTTTCATCAGATCGTTTAGAAGGCTTTGCAAATTTAAGAAACTTTTTCCCTAGTAGACTGGAGTATAACGACTATTTAAAATGGGCAGCAAATCACTTTAATGATTATGTTTTATTATATGGTCATAAAGTTGTAAGTATTAATCCCATTTATGATGGTCATTTAATTGATCATTTAGAAATTTGCATTGAAGATAATAATAAAACAATCAGCGAATTGTATGCAAAAAATATTTCATTAGCAACAGGCATAACTAAAAATATACCCGTGGGAATTTTCTTAGATGAAAAAAATAAAAAAATAATGCATTCCAATGATTTTTTAAATAATTTGGAACATGAATTTAATGATAAAAATTCAGATTATAAATTCTTAGTTATAGGATCTGGACAAAGTGCAGCAGAGATAACTAATCATTTATTAGATCATTATCCAAATATAGAGTTATGTTTAAGAAACTATTCACTATGACCAGCAGATGAAACTGAATTTTCTAACGAGATTTTCAGTAGCCATTCAGCAAAAAATTTTTTGCTTATGATGAAAAACTTAAAGAAAAAGTGTTACTAGATTTTAAAAATACAAATTACTCAGTTGTAGATTCTGCATTGATAATGTAACTATCCCCTAAAATAGTACAGCAAAAAAGTAGAAAATTCTCTATGATAAAAGTAAAAGGGGATTTAATGATGAAAAAAAGAGCTAGAGGCTGAAAACCGTAAGCTTAAATAGATGTTTGCTGAGCTAAGTTTAAAATCACAGCTTCAGGAAAAAATCATAAAAAAGCTTTAGTGCCCACAAAGGCACGTAAAACGTGGGCACAGGCGCTACAAAAAAATAATTCAATCACTATTACGATGAGCTGCGCTATCGTTGGCTTAAGCCGTTGTGCTTACTATTATCAACCTAAGTTACAGGATGATTCGGTGATTATTTCGGTATTGAATGCTATCACAGACCAGCATTTACGCTGGGAAGAGTAGGAGCCTTGTTTAACATCTTCAAAAAAGCATTATAGACAAGAGGGGGCATAAAAAAACAGCAACAACTAGCGTATGGATGAGCAGAACAAATTTTATCATGTTTTTTGGCTTGTTTTTCGAATTCCTCTATTTTTTCTTTACCTAATGATTTTAATTCTGGCTGACCTGTTTGGGTATTAAATTTTGTTCGGCTAAACATTAAGGAATCATAATTAACTTTCATTTCAAGTAACAAACAAAAATTTTTCAGCCAACAATCGAAATCAGCTTTTCCTGCAGGGCCGTTATACTTCCATTCTTTTATTTCTACCGATATTTTGTTGGTTTTTGGGGTGCGATTTCTGCTCCAATCAATCCTAGCCAAAGTCGCTTGATAGTCAGCAGATAAATCGCTCATATTTCGTCGAAACAAATTGGGGGCAATAAAAGGTTCAATCGAACACTGACAATTTTTTTTCTAACCTTTCCTTTTCAATTGCAAGCATTTTTTCGGCAAAAGTGTTTTTTATTTGTTCTTTTTCATCATTGGTTTTGTTATGACCAATATGGCCCACTAAATCACCCGCTTTAATCCGATACATCAAAGATCTTTAATAGGAATGCTAGCTTCTGCTTCTTTTAATATCAATACGATTTTGTATTCTGTTATCTTTTTCATATTCAAATTTTCTTTTACTTTTATCGTAGTGCATTTTCTACTTTTGGGTTGTACTATTTTAGGGGGTAGTTACAGTAAAAAAGTGTTTAATAATAAAGTGGTTGCTATTAGTATGGACATACCAGTAACAGCGATAGCCAATTAGAATTATGTAAAACACTAGGTGCTGATTTGGTCGTTAATCCTAAAAAAGTTGAGGATGTGGGCGTTTATATTAAAGAACACACTGGAGGAGGAGTGCACGGTGCTGTTGTAACTTCTGTGACTAAAACAGCATTCAATCAGGCCATCAATTCTGTGCGACCTTTAGGGCGTGTGGTCGCCTTAGGTTTGCCTTCAGAAAATATGGATTTAAGTATTCCTAAAACCGTGTTAGATGGTATTCAAGTTTTAGGTTCATTGGTTGGAACTCGTGAAGATTTAGCAGAAGCATTTCAGTTTAGTGCAGAAGGAAAGGTCGTACCGATAGTTGAAAAAAGACCTTTGGAAGATATCAATGATATGATCTGGATCGGCTACACTAATTAGTACCAGTTTTATAAGGTCATTGTTATGATAAACTAAAAATAAGAGAAGGTAACAACAATGGCAACCGATTCATCACGAAGAGCAAAACGTAGCTTTACTAACGAGTTCAAAAAACAAATGGTCATGCTATATCAAAATGGTAAAAAACGTGCGGATATCGTCGCAGAGTATGACCTCACCAAATCAGCATTAGATAATTGGATAATGC
>NZ_LZHJ01000032.1:0-647 GCF_001690815.1 Gilliamella sp. GillExp13
GTAATGGTAAGCCAATAGAGTCTTCGGTATGGCGCCAAGTTGAAAAATACCTCATGCTTTATTACAGCCCAGAGCAGATTGCTGCACGTTTAAAGAAAGTCAGCGTCCAATCAATCTATAACTATCTTTATCAAAATAAAGCGCGCTATGAACAATTCAAACCTTATCTAAGGCGAAAAGGCAAAGCCTATAGGCATTGTAAGGCACCGAGTATTAAAGAAGGAGACCGCCGTTATAAACGGTCAATTAAACAACGTCCAAGTTATGTAGAAAGCCGGAAAACGCGAGGACATTGGGAGGGAGATACGATTATTAGCCGTAAAGACAACCAAGCATTGGTGACATTAGTTGAACGCAAAACAGGGCTAGTATTAATTGGGCGCCTCAATCAACGTACCGCCTCCGAAACGAGAGATATGATAATAAAATTGCTAACGCCGTTTAAAAAAATGGTTAAAAGCATCACCTTTGATAATGGAACCGAATTTAATTATCATCATGCTATTGAGCATTATTTAAACACCACCGTGTACTTTGCGGAGCCTTATAAAAGCTGGCAAAGAGGCACAAATGAAAACACCAATGGCTTAATACGTCAGTTTATACCTAAGTCAGCGGCCATTTCATTAGTTGACGACAAACAGATA
>NZ_LZHJ01000033.1:0-4934 GCF_001690815.1 Gilliamella sp. GillExp13
CATATTTATTTTTATATCACTCAGTAGACATTAGTTAGTATGTTTTAGTTAAATTGCATTTTATTTATATATTAAAAACTGATTATTTTAAATTATTTGCATTAATTTAAAATAATCAGTTAACTTTTTGCTTTTATACTGTTTGGTGTATACTGATGTACTGTTTTATCTATATTTATTTTTTATGCTAAAGCGAAGTATTAATCTTTTTATAGCACTGTTTGCTATCGCAATTATTGCCATGGAAACTTATATTTATTGGCATACAAAGTTTCGTCCTTGGCAACCAGAATCTTCCATAGGTCGATTAATTTATTATTATAGCTTTTTTACGGTGTTATCAAATTTGATGCTGGCATTAAGTTGTTTGTGGCTATCTGTTAACCCCAATTGTAATCGATATAGTTTTAAAGTTATTCGCTTAAATGGTTTGGCTGGTGTGATTATAACGGCTATTGTGTATAATTTAGTGTTAAGAGGTATCCATACCCCGCCTAATGTATTAATGAAAATCACTAACGAAAGTTTACATGCTGTTATACCTGCTTTGGGTTTATTAAGTTGGCTGATTTGGGGACCATTTAGACGCATCAACGTTCATGTCATTATAGGATCAATATTATCAATGCTATCTTACGGCATTTATATTTTTGTCCGAGGTCATTATACTAATCAATATCCATACCCTTTTATTAATGTTGTACGAATCGGTTATCCCAAAGCTTTGTATGCTTCAAGTATTGTTTTTTTATTATTTTTGGGGTTAGTTTTTTTATTATGGGCGGTTGAACGCTTAAGGAAGCGAAAATGAAACTGTATATTTATGAGCATTGCCCTTTTTGTGTTAGGGCTAGAATGATTTTTGGTCTAAAAAATATACCGGTTGAAAAACAGGTATTATTGAGTGATGATTTTCAATCGCCAGAGCGTATGATTGGTGAAAAAATGGTGCCTATTTTACAAAAAGATGATGGTAGCTATATGCCTGAGAGTTTAGTCATTGTTGATTATGTTGATAACAATTATGGCGATAAACCCATTTTAACAGGTCCTAGATCGCCAGATATCACAGATTTAATAAAACAGTTGCAACAATATGATTATAAGTTAGTGTGTCCACGTTATATAAAACTAGGTTTAGCTGAGTTTGCGACACAAAGTGCTATCGATTCTTTTGTTAATAGTAAATCAAAAAAAATGGGATCGTTTGATGAATGTTTGATGCAAACGGATTCATTAGTGTCTGCCGTATCTGCTATATTAAATAAACTTGAGTTATTGATTGTGTCACCAGATGCATGTAATGGACAATTATCTTTAGATGATATCTGTTTGTTTCCAGTTTTACGTAATTTGACGTGTGTTAAAAGCTTAACTTTTTCATCTAAAATTAAGGATTACCTACAATCAATGGCTAAATTTAGTAAAGTTGATCTATTTTTTGATAAAGCTATTTAATGATTAAAAATGCGGATCTTGCTATTTTTGTTTGATATTAAATCATGGTTCTAAAACGAGGTATTAAAAAGAACAGGAAAAATAGGAATAAACCTGTTCTTTTTTGTTTTAGCAATTAATTACCTAATTTAACATCAATCACTTCAATATTATCTTTACCACCATAGATATCGTACCAAGGTGTTGCATATTGTTTTAATATCTTATTGAGATGCTCAACATTTTCACGACCAGTTTGATCTAACCAAAGTTTTAACCCTTCTTTGCCTCCATTAGCATAGGCCGCAACACCTTCAAACCATGTTGCTCTACCTCCAAGGATGCCGCTATATTTAGCGCCATTTTCACCAGCAAAAATAAGTTCTTGGTGGAAGGTCTTTGTTGGTACGCCAGCACTTAAATAGATAAAAGGGCGGGTTGCTACTTCACTTGCTTGTTTAAAATAGTCAGCAGCTTGTTTTTGTGTGTAAACAACTACATTGTTGTCGTTAAAGCCTTCTACATTCTTAAACAATACGGGAACTTCGACTTTTAAAATATCAATATAATACTGCTCTTTAGTGAACTCTTTTATTGTATTGATGACTTTTTGAGGTTTAATTTTTGCAAATTCAGGACTTTTATCATCGGTTATCACGTTATCATATACAATCGGTTCAACAAATACAGGAATATCAGCAGCTCTAGCTTCATTGCCTAAACGTTCTAAAAAAGCATGTTTTTTGTCTAAAATATCTTGAGGATCATCTGGATTATAATAAACCAATACTTTTGCAGCATCGGCACCTTTTTTTATTAGGCGTTGTAATGAATCCTCAGGCAAAATATCGGGTAATCGTCCTGGAGTACTAGCATCATATCCTGTTTTTTCGTATGACATGATTAATCCAGCATTGCTATTTTTAGCCGCCATGCCTTTAAAACCATATTCTTCATCTAACAAAATTGCACTAACATATTTAGTTAATTCTTGAGAGACAAGTTCTTTAAATTCATACACCATATCGATATGATAACGATCTTTCCCCACAGCAGATTCCATCATTTTAACCATTGAACCGCGTTGATCAATCGCTAATGCTGCAATAATGCCATCTTGGTTTGATAACTGCTGCATACGTGTAAATTTACCACGAGAAATACATTTTTTAGCCATTTTATAGCTCTCCGTTTAGTAAGATGTATTATTGTAGTTCTTTTATTTGGTTGTTTATTAATCATTTGTGCTAGTTTTAAAGATATGCTTAATTTTAATAAATTCAATTGTTATATAGTGGCATTATGATTGAGTTAAATTATTACTTAATTTGTTATCTTCTTTTAAAAGATTAAGTGTTAGAGTATAGTAGTTAAAAATATTAAACTGTTTGTAAACAATAATTTACAAGGATGAACATGCCAAAAGTACTCCATACACCGACAAGAACTCTAAATGCTCAGGATTATAAAACGTTGTCGCTTTCTGCATTAGGTGGAGCATTAGAATTTTATGATTTTATTATTTTTGTCTTTTTTTCTATAACCATTAGTCACCTTTTTTTCCCGAATGATATGCCTGATTGGCTGAGCCAAGTACAGACCTTTGGTATTTTTGCTGCTGGATATTTAATACGCCCATTGGGTGGAATTGTTATGGCGCACTTTGGCGATCGATTTGGTCGCAAAAGGATGTTTACGCTAAGTATACTGCTTATGGCATTACCAACACTATTTATAGGTTGTTTACCTACGTATATTAATATTGGTATTTTTGCACCTTTATTGTTACTGCTTATGCGATTATGTCAAGGCCTAGCTGTAGGAGGAGAAGTTCCTGGCGCTTGGACTTTTGTATCTGAGCATGTACCGAAAAATAAAATTGGATTGGCATGTGGAATATTAACAAGTGGATTAAGCCTAGGTATTTTGATCGGTTCGCTAGTTTCAACGGCCATGAATAAGTGCTTATCTTCGGAACAACTTATTGATTGGGGATGGCGCATACCATTTATAGTTGGCGGTGTCTTTGGATTGATAGCAATGTATTTACGTCGTTGGTTAAAAGAAACACCAATTTTTCTGGAAATGCAAAATCGTAAACAACAAGAATTAGCTAAAAAAATACCAGTGCTCACTGTATTAACGGGGTATTTGCCTCAAACTATTTTATCCATGCTACTCACTTGGGTGTTGTCTGCTGGTATTATGGTTATTATGCTAATGACACCAATTTTATTACAAAAGCAATTTGGTTATTCAGCGATTGATGCGTTGCAAGGAAATATATTAGGCATCATTGGACTAATTATAAGTTGTACATTTTATGGAATGATGATGGATAAATTTGCTATGGGGAAAGTGATGTTAATAGGTTGTGTTATTGCAACTATTGTTATTGCTATTTTTTATCTTTCATTAGATAACCCACATCTTTTATTTATTACTTATTCTTTAGCAGGTTTTAGTGTTGGTATTGTAGGCTCTTTTGCTTATTTTATGGTGAGAGTGTTTCCTACCCAGATTCGTTACAGTGGTGTATCATTTTCATTTAATATGGCTTACGCTATTGCGGGCGGATTAACACCTCTGTTGATCTCCTTTTTGAGTGATTTTGTTAGCAAAATGGCGCCAGCTATTTATGTTATTGGATTATTTGGATTTGGTGCATTGGTTGGATTATATTTATTTATAAAGGATAACAGTCAAAAGTATATAGCTAAAGATATTGCATAATAAATGCTGACCGTAGAATTTTAATTATTATTTAATAATATGTTGAAATGGAAAGTATAAAAATTTATTCTTGCTTTCCATTTACCCGACTTACCTTATATTCAAACCTGCCAGATTTATTTAAACGATATATCACTTATTTTGTTAAAAACTTTCAGGAAAGGCTACGTTTTAGTATGGCTTATTAAATAATCAACACTATTAAATAAAATTGTGAAACAACTCTAATTTTTTAAGGGAAAACCTGGATTCAAACATGAAGTGCAATTTTAAACACGGTGGAGTGAAGAAAGTAGAAAGGTGATTTATACTAGCACCTTCGCACCACCACAGTTTGGAGATTGCTATGCATTATAATCACCTTTCTAGAAAGGAAAGATACCAAATTTTCGTATTATTACAAGCCGGAAAGAATAAAAAAGAGATAGCCCAGCTACTCAATAGACATCCTTCGACAATAAGTCGAGAGATAAAAAGAAACTCAAAACCTAATCAAGCCTATCAAGCACATGATGCGGTAACCCTAGCTAGGAAAAGGCGAAAAAACAGCGGTAATGGTAAGCCAATAGAGTCTTCGGTATGGCGCCAAGTTGAAAAATACCTCATGCTTTATTACAGCCCAGAGCAGATTGCCGCACGTTTAGAGAAAGTCAGCGTCCAATCAATCTATAACTATCTTTATCAAAATAAAGCGCGCTATGAACAATTCAAACCTTATCTAAGGCGAAAAGGCAAAGCCTATAGGCATTGTAAGGCACCGAGTA
>NZ_LZHJ01000034.1:0-16263 GCF_001690815.1 Gilliamella sp. GillExp13
ACAAATGAAAACACCAATGGCTTAATACGTCAGTTTATACCTAAGTCAGCGGCCATTTCATTAGTTGACGACAAACAGATAAAGAAAATACAATATCTATTGAACACACGCCCAAGAAAACGGCATAAGTTTAAAAGCCCTGCCGATTTTTATTCTAAGGAGCTAAGAAGAATTGCTCTTCATGGTGTAATCTAGGAGGATAAGTTAATATGGTAAAGGATAACGTTGAGAGTAATGAGCACAATTTATTAGCGTGTTTTGAGATTTTGCGGGGATTAGATAAATTGATTCCTGAGCGCATTTGTAAATATATTTTACAAGGTCAAGATCCTCTAGTTTTAGAGGATTTAAATCAATTATCGCAAACGTATAATGGTGAGAAGCGAGTTTATGGACGTCTAGGCTTTCCTGGTGCGACTAATATCATTTATTATTTCACTGAGAAAAAACAGCCAATAAAAGCAAGAGCGCTATTTTATCAACAATGGACGGATAACTATACGCCAGAACAGATCATTCGTTTTGGTAAGGTATTGGCAGCAACCTATATTGAAAATATGCGGCAAAGTCGCGTTTATTCAGAACAAAAAAATATTGATGTGATCACGCCAAATTTACCATTATGGTTTTTATATCTATTTTTAGATGGATTGGTTTCAACTTTGTTTAGTTATAATCAAAGTGCTGAACAAATTATTCTTGAACGTCAAAATTGGTCTGTTCAACAATTACATCAATTGCTCGAAATAGAACAAAAAGGGCTAGGGAAACAGCTATTATTTGCTATTTTTGACCGTCAACAAACACCAAAATCTTATTTAAAGTGTTTTTATTATGTGTTTATGATTAATGGTTTATTGCCCTATATTTATGAACATCTTGAATGGTTTAAAACCTTGCCTGAACAGGATTTATCTAGAGTTGGTCAATTACAGCAATTACAATATATTGCTAATCAAGACAAACTTAAACAAGATGTGATTGATTTGCTTGTAAAACAATCAACAAGTAATATAAAAGCAATCAGTGAACTGGCAACAACCTTATTACTGAGTTTACCTATTGACATAATCCAAGCTGAATTACAAGTTTTATTAGATCAAGGAACACCTAAGCAACGTTGCCATGCGATAAACTTATTAGTTAGATTATCTGTTAATCGCAAGATTTTAGAAGAAGCATTAACTCGTCAGACGAATAAAACCGTAATAAAAACCATCGAAGGGGCTTTATCACGATTAAGTGGCAATGAGGATGCTAAACAGCAAGAAATCGAATTAATTATTCCTCCTTTTGAATCGATCGTTGAAGTTAATTTACCTTCTAAAGCGCGAGATATTTTGCAACAAAACTACCAAGAAATATTAGTCCAACAGCAAAAGAAAGCAGAACAGGAAATTCAATATAACCAAGAATATGGTTACAAAATTACATCTGAACAACAGCGTTATGCGCAATTAAAAACAATTACTGTTACTGATTTAGATGCGATTTTTGATTGTTTAAATGGTAAAGGTGATATCGATCAGGCGGATATAAAAAATAAATTAATTTATGAAGTTATTTTGAATAAAGGACGCTTGTCATCGTTACTTGAATTTAATCTTTACCACTTATTACGTGCGGAAAAAATTTGTCATCCTCAGCCTAATTCCTTTTATTTAGGTTTAAGTTTTTCTCATCATGAAATCTTGTTACGTACCGATTTACGCCAGTTAGTTGAAGTAATGAATAAAATAGATTATGTGCCAGATGCGAAACGTACCATCGCTGCCGCATTTTTAATGAATTATTATTATGAAACCACAACTGAGGTAGATCCTAATTTAGTTTGGCCATTTTTTGCCGAAAATTCCGTTTATCTTGATGAAGCATTAGGACTATTGCCAAATCAAGAACTGCAAAACAGTGATTATTTTTTTGAGAAAGAACGAGGGATAAAAATATTAACTTTTTTCCCGAAGTTACTAGCTAAATATGTGACTTATTTACTTGAACTGGCATTAGGTGAAACTCAATCATTACGTTTATTAGCACAAAAAGCATTGAGTATGTTGCCTGATATTCATTACCGAGTGGAAGAGGTATTAATATCAACCAAACAAGCTCAGCGTATTTTAGCTGCCAAGTGGTTGGTAAAATTAGGACAGAAATCATCAATTAAAGCACTGAATCATGCGCTAAACAAAGAGAAATCTGAATCTGTACAAGCAACATTATTAGCTGCGCTTGAAAGTTTAGGTGAAAATATAAACCAATATTTAACGCCAACAAAATTATTAGATGATGCACAAAAAGGCTTAACAGGCAAAAAACCAGCAGATGCCAAATGGCTTGATGAAAGCTTAATTCCAGCATTAACTTGGCAAAATGGTAAGGTGGTTGACCCTCAAATTATCACTTGGTGGATTTGGCTTGCGATAAAATTAAAAGAGCCTGCTAATCCATTATTAATCATTTATACCCGACTTTTAAGCATCAAAAGTCAACACGAATTAGGTGTATTTATTTTACAGGCTTTTATTAAGCAAGACACACTAACGCCAACACTTGAAGAAGCCGAAATAGAGGCAAACTTAAATGCAAAACAGCGTTGGAAAGATTACTTAAATTATGCAAAGCGTTATCCCGAGTATTATGGTCAATATGAAAATATGACTTTAAGCGAAGCATTCGAAATGATAAAGCAAGAAGTGCTTTCCCGTTTGATTGGTTCAGCTATTAAATCAAAGGGTATATTATCACTAATTGGTGGCATACAAGGTAATACTGCCGTATCGATAATAAAAAACTATATTAAAAATTATCAAATCAGGCGTGGACAAATTGAAGCCATGCTTGAATCAATAGCCGTTAGTGATGATCCGCTTATTATTCAATTTTTATTATCAATTGCACGTCGTTATCGAACGCCGTCCGTACAAAAAAAAGCAAAATTATTGATTAACCAAATTGCTGAGCAAAAACAGTGGACGGCTGATGAACTGGCTGATCGCACCATTCCAACAGCAGGTTTAGATGAATCGGGCGTACTGAGCCTTGATTATGGTGAGCGAATTTTTACAGCTACATTAGATGATAAATTTAAATTTGTATTAAAAAACGCCGAAGGTAAAGAAATTAAAACACTCCCCGAAGCAAGAAAATCTGAAGATGAAACACTTGTTAAAGAAGCAAAAAAACAATTTAGTAATAGTAAAAAAGAGCTGAAACAGTTAATTGAATTACAAATAACGCGGCTATACGAAGCCATGTGTTTGCAACGACGTTGGTCAGTTTTAGAGTGGCAAGAATATTTCTATAACCATCCCATTATGAATCGATTAATTCAACATTTAGTATGGCTTGAAGTGAATGAATCAGGGGTAATTATAAAGAGTTTTCGTCCAACCGAAGATGGCAGTTTAATTGATTTAAATGATGATGAGATTACGCTTAATAAAGAAAACGATGTTACTGTTGCACATAGTGCATTGTTAACTAACGAAGTAGTGAAAACATGGCAAAAACATCTTGCAGATTACAAAGTTCCGCTACTACTTACACAATTTAACCATTCGTTGCCTGATGTTAGCCATGTTGAAGAAAATATTATTGATGATCGTAAAGGGTGGCTAACAGACAGTTTTACAATACGAAATATATTAATTAAACAAGGGTATAAACGAGACGATATAGAAGATGGTGCTTGCTTTTACGGCTATTATAAATATTTTAGCGAGCTTGAGCTTTATATCAATATTGAATTTAGTGGTAGCTATGTGCCAGAAGAGAATATTCCCGTTGTACTTTACAATCTATATTTTAGTAAAAAGCAAGGGAAAAACGGTAATGCAATTGATATCAACGATGTGCCGCCAGTATTACTAGCAGAAGCTTATGCTGATTATATGGCTGTTGCTAATGCCTCAAGCGGTTTTGATCCAGAGTGGGAGAAGAAAGGGTTATGGTAAAACAAACACAAGCCATTCGCTTAAGTGCAGAACAACGTTATGCTAAAGAGTTAAATAAGTTGCTGAAATTGGATAGTAATAACAATAAACCTCAAGGCTGGCAGTTATCACCAAAATCGGTACGAACGTTTATTTTAGGTAATGAAGAAATTGGCATCAGTCGCAAATTTTTTGGTGACGATCCCCTTGTTGATCGAGCAATAGTCTCTTTGCTTGGTAAACAAGGTTTAATGTTAGTTGGCGAACCTGGTACGGCTAAATCGATGTTATCTGAACTGCTAGCTGCAGCAATCAGTGGTGATTCAAACCTAACTATTCAAGGTACGGCAGGGACAAATGAGGATCATATCAGATATTCTTGGAATTATGCTTTATTATTAGCAGAAGGGCCAACTGAACGAGCGTTAGTTGGTTCGCCAATTTACCACGGTATGCAGCAAGGCAAAATTGTGCGCTTTGAAGAAATAACACGTTGTCCTCCTGAAATTCAAGACGTACTTGTGTCATTGATGTCAGAAAAGCAAATGATGATTCCAGAAATGGGACAGCATGCTAAAATTAGCGCTCGACCAGGTTTTAATCTTATTGGTACGGCAAATTTAAAAGATCGCGGTGTACATGAGATGTCGGCTGCATTAAAACGTCGCTTTAATTTTGAAACCGTTAACCCAATTACTGATAAAAACTTTGAAATAGAATTAATTCAAATGCAACTTAACCAGGAATTAGGTGAACTAAAATCGCAGATAATCATTCCAGTCGATGTCATTGAACTATTAGTAACAACGTTTCAAGAGTTAAGACAGGGGCAAACACAAGCAGGCACTAATCTGAAAACACCTGATGCGGTGATGTCAACAGCAGAAGCTGTCAATATTGTTTATGCCTCAGCATTAGATGCCTATTATTTTGATGAGGGCACCCTTGAGGGTGGACATATTGCTAAACAGCTTATTGGTGTAGTTTTAAAAGACAATGCTGATGATATTAAACGAATTCAATTTTATATGGATAATGTGGTGCGAGAAAGAGCCAAAAACTCATCAGTATGGCATTCATTCTACCAGGTGTCTAAAAAATTCTGGAAATAATAAATAGATAATCATTATGGGAAGTTCACCATTACCACAACGTCTACAAAATGCTTTGATATGTCGAGATGCATTACAACAAGCGCAGATCTATTTTGCTCCAGTGCGCCATCATAGTCCTGCTTGTAGTTATGCTTTGCGACAGTTGATTACTCAAATTAAACCGACCCATATTTTGATTGAAGCACCTGCTAGCTTTTCAGAAAAACTTGAGGAACTACTAAATAATAAGACAGAGCCACCCATTGCTATACTTTGTCAAACAGATCTTCAAGTAGACGAAGTTGTCTTTCAGAAGAATGAAGAATATAGTGAAGAATATAAAGAGGATGATATGGCTAACTCGCCATCGCATCAAATTACTCGCTCCGTATTTTATCCATTTTGTAGTTACTCACCAGAGTGGCAAGCAATGCAATTGGCAAAACAATACAATGCAAAAATTCAATTTATTGATCTGCCTTGGGCAGAACAAGTTACTCAAGAATTCACATCATTGCAGAGCAAATCATTACTTTCTGAAACCTATCTAAAGCATAGCCAATATATTACTCAATTGGCTAAGAAATTACATTGCCGTGATCATGATGAAGTTTGGGAGCATTTATTTGAATTAAGAAATTTTACCGATCTTGCTGATTGGCAAACATTTTTTGAAGATACGTTTATTTGGTGTGCAATGGCGAGGCTTGGTTACGATTCATCATCACTTGAAGCTGAAGGATCGAGTCAACGAGAACAGTATATGTTAACCGCAATTGGGCGATTAAAAAAATCGATCCCCGATGCAAAAATTGTGGTGGTCACAGGCGGATTTCATACTTTAGCATTATTTGAAGGATTATGGCAAAACAAGCTTCTATTACCCAAACGAACCGATATCACCCGATTTAATCGACAGCAAAAAAGTGGCGACAGGGATCGAACTTGGCTTATTCGTTATAGTTTTGATCGCCTTGATGCATTAAATGGTTATACAGCAGGGATGAATTCTCCTGCTTATTACCAAAAATCTTGGCAATCAATGCTAGCTTATGAACAAAATTCTAACCAACCGCAAACAACCCAATGTTATCGAAAAACACAATTGATTGATTTTTTATCGATTATTACTGATAAATTAAGAAAAAAGCAAAATTGTAGTGATGCAATTGATTTTATCCCTTTAAAGTCGGCGATTGAACAAGCCTGTTTATTAGCTGAACTTCGAGGTCATTATGGTCCAGGTCGTTATGATCTGCTTGATGGTATTCAATCTGCTTTTATCAAAGGAAGTATTCACGATGTACGCAGTGATTTTTGGCAAATAGTTTATCGTAGCTTATCAGGAAATCAATTAGGACAAATTCCTAATGATATAGCCTCACCACCACTTGTTAATGAAGTTTATTCAACACTTAAAAAATACCGTTTTAAGCTCGACGACACATTGCCTAAAACTACCCATATTGATATTTACCGTAACCCAGAACATCGGCAACGAAGTCGATTTTTACATCTACTTGCCTTTTTGGACGTTGGATTTGCTAATCGTCTTGACGGACCAAATTATCAATATGGAACAAGGTTAACCATTATGTTTGAAGATTGGCAATATTTATGGACTCCAATGGTTGAAGCTAAGTTAATTGAGCTGTCAGAGCAAGGCACGCAACTTGAACAGATTGCTATACAAAAATTGCAACACTCAATAGAGCAATTAACAGAAGATGGAATGGCACAATCTTGTTTGTGTGTAGTAAAAGGGGTGATACAAGCGGCGTTAATGGGATTACAGACCTATTTCTCTCAATTATTAGTGAAATTATCATCATTCTTAGACGTTGACAATAATTTATTGTCATTAGTGGATTGTGGGCATCGTTTACTCTATTTATGGCAAGGTCGGGAATTTTTAGCACTTAAGGCTAGCTCAACCTTGCTAGCATTGCTAGCTAAAGTACCACAACAAGCCTTTTTCTTACTTGATACATTAAAACAATCCGATACAGAGCAACAGCAAGAAAATTTAAAAACATTATTATTATTTAGAAATTTAATAAATAATCTACCAGATCAGCTAGATGTGAAAAAGTTGAAACAGGATTTTTACCTTAATTTACATCGTTTACAACCGTCATTAATTGAGGCGCCATTGATTCGGGGCGCTATTGATAGTATTGCTTATTTGGACTCTCAAATTAGCCAATCAGAATTTGACCACAAAATAAAAATGGCTTTTGAGTTAGGATCCCAATATGAACAGGCAAGTAGCTATTTTATGGGGATAATGCAATGTGCACCCGAATTAATTATCCACTCTTCACAATTATTAACAAGCCTTGATGAATTATTAGCGAATTGGAAACAAGATCAATTTATCGAAATACTTCCTGATTTACGACTTGCATTTACGCAACTCACACCGAAACAAAATGCGATAATTGCCGAAAAAATTTCTAAAAAATATAGTGCTGAAAAAGAAGATATGAGTATTGAGCAATATAGATTTAGTGAAGAAGAATTGCGAAAAACACTTTCTTTGGAATTATCTATCTCCCAATATATTCATCAACAACAACTACAAGATTGGTTTAAACAGTAAGGATTTAGCATGATCGGCAATAAAAAAATCATTGATAAAAAAAATGTTGCTCATGTTAAGCGATGGCGATTGATATTAGGAAAATATGCAGATGGACACCTTAATCAGGCGACATTTAACCAACATGATCATAACTTAGAACAAACATTAAATTATCTTTATCAGCATGAATACCGCAAGCGAGGTTTAAAAATAGGTGATGAAGATAGTAGGGATAGTGTTAGAAAAAAGATTTCACCTGGTGGCAATGAAAATTCTGTATTTAACACAGTAAATTGGCTCAATAAAACGCGAAAACTGTTCCCTAAAAGTACATTTGAACGCATGCAACAGCAGGCGATTGCCCGTTATCAACTGCAAGGAATTTTAAACGATCCTAATGTTATTAAAGCGTTAGAGCCGAATTTGAACTCTGTGCGTTTATTAATGAATTTAAGAGGGCAATTAAAAAGTGAAGTCTATTTGGCAGTTAAAGAGCTGATTCAAAGCGTTGTTGATGAAATTTTACAAAAAATCAAATCCGATTTTGTTAATGCCTTGATAGGTAAAAGGAATCGATTTCGTCATTCCAATATACGTTGTAACCAAAATTTTGACTGGCGTGCAACAATTAAGGCTAATTTGAAACATTTTGATCAACAAAAACAACAAATGATTATTGAAAATGCGATTTTTAACTCTCGTGCAAACAAACAATTACCTTGGGATATTATTTTATGTGTTGATCAAAGCGCCTCAATGGATAGTTCAATTATCTATTCTGCTGTTTGTGCTAGCATTATGGCTAAATTACCTTCTGTTAACTTACATTTATTTGTTTTTGACACTCAAATTGTTGATCTGTCTCACTTAGCCCATGATCCTGTGGAAGTTTTAATGACAGTTCAGTTAGGGGGGGGAACTGATATTGCCAAAGCGCTCAATTATGCTGAACAAAAAATTAAAAATCCACAACGAACAATTGTGGTATTAATTAGTGATTTTTGTGAGGGAGGAGCATTAATTCACCTTTATGCAACTGTTTCAAGAATGAACAGCAATAGAGTCAAAATGTTAGGTTTAGCGGCGCTAGATGATAATGCTGATCCTGTTTATGATTTGCAAATATCGCAGCAATTAGCTAACCGTGGTATGCAAATTGCGGCATTAACACCAGAACACTTTGCTGCTTGGCTAGCGGAGGTTATGCAATGAGTTGGCAATATATCTATTTAAACTATGATCAAGAGTCATTGGCACTTTATGCCAATATTGGCTTAGTTCGCCGTGCTCGTAAAGATATCGAGGCTAACAAAGTAAAATTAATTGAAAAAAACAATGAAGATTATTTAGAATTCAATGCAGATGGTCAGCAAGTTAGATTACCTGCTCAAGGTATTCAAGCCGCAAGTTGCAATTGTCTTGCTCACGGGCATTGTAAGCACATTATATCGGCTGTTTTATGGCTACAATCAAATGCTTTGTTGTTAGAACATTCTAGTACCGATAGCAATAAAATTGATGATGAAAATCAAATTAAGTCGCTAGATCAATCTAATGATTTGCATAAATCTGATAATAAAATAAGTACAAAACAGCTTGAAACAATAAGACCTTTAGCTAACGTGTTAACTGAATTATTGTCATTAGATGCCTCCAAACTTTTAAAAAAAGCAGGAAAAAACAATATTTTTAAAGCTTATCAATTTGCGTGTAGTTGGCAAAAAAATCATTCAGTTACGATAGAATACCAAGATTCACAAATACGAATTATTGTTCCAGAAAGCGATACACCTATTATTTATATGGCGGGTACTGGCTTTGATGGAATGATTTCAACTTTCTGTACAAACCAAAAAATGGCAATACATTTAGCAGCTATTGCTTATCTATTTGAAAAAAACAACAAAACATGGCCGTGGCCAATCCAATATCGACAAAGCATAACACATGAAAGTGATCAGCTTTCTGCTGATGAAATTACTTTGATTAAACAGATTCAACAGCATATTTTTAAACTTATCAATCAAGGTTTATCTCATGTGAGTCATAATCAAGCTGAACAATTACAATTACTCAATATGTCAGCAAGATCTCAAGGATTACCTCGTTTGGCCGCAATGCTTCGGCATCTTAGTCAATTAGTTGAGTTACTTGCCAAGCGGCACTTTGCGGTTGAAGAACAAGATATACTACTGTTTTTAGGGCAGATACAAGCCTATACCGAAATACTATTACATCATCAAGGTGAACAACTTTTCAAATTGCGAGGTAGAATAAAACGCCAATATAAAACAGAATCACAACTCCTTGAGCTATTACCATTAGGTGGTCGCTGGTGGCAAAGTAAAACAGGTGCCATTGGTGCAACTTTCTACTTTTGGGATATTGAAAAACAACAATACCAAGAAACAACATTAGCTAGAGCCTATAAAAACGATATCAATTTTAATCGCACAATGATTTGGAACAGTATGTCAATATGGCAAACATTTCCTTATATGTTGATGCAAAAATCAATAAAGCTTCATCATCCTCGTTTATCAGATACTGGCGAATTGGCGATTCATGGTTCAACGGTTACTTTACAAGAAACAGGGTGGAATGATAACAATTATCAGGATTTTAGATCAAAAGCGGGATTTGAAAATTGGTCAATACTGAGCGACTATTTACAAGATAATCATTTAGATGATTCACCTCTTAATGAGATGTTAATTCTTCATATAGCAAGCTCAAATAAACCTTATTTAGATGAAATTCGACAAAATTTAGTTTGGCAAGTAAATGATAATGATGGAAGTAGCCTTTTCTTATGTCTCTTTTGGGATGAATATGAAAAATTACGTATCGATGTTTTAAAGAATTTTTTAGAAAACAACAATCACCCCTTAACCGTATTTGTCAACTGTGTAAAAAATGACAACTTTTTGGATTTAGAGCCTTTTGCATTGCTTTACAAAGAGCAACTAACAGGAGATATCAAAACATTAAATCTTGATTTTGAAGACTTCTGTCATAAAAGTAAAAAAAATAATTCTAAACAAAATGTTATTATAAATAATTATTTAGCGCATAAAAGGCATCTAGTCGAAAATCATTATATGACAGATTCACTTTCAACCTTTATTATTCAACCACTTTTAACGATACTTGAAAGTATGGTGTGTTCAGGAAGACTCGAATTATTCGCTGATCAAAAACAGCAATTAATTGCGATCCAATATGATTGTGATACTTTAGGATTAAACACATTAAGTACCGTTTTAAATAAAATTCTCAGTCAACAACAAATAGCGGTAACACATATCTTACAAGCAGTTTACTTATGTTATCTTTTAAAAAAGACAAACTACCAATTACCAATACAACTGAAGGATTTATGATATAAATTCCTTATCGTTATTACATAACTCTAGTAGAAAATAATATTGCGTATTTTTGCGTTTAATATTCAGTGTAGCGTTATTTTTTTATGCTAAATAGGTTTTTAAATGTTATAAAAGTAATATTCCAGTGTGGTCGTAATGTTAAATCGTTTGATACTATAAATAATACAAAATTAGAATTATTTTAAAGGATAACAAGTACTAATAAGATTTGTTAACAGGTTTTTAAGGTGTTATATTTAATATGCATAACAAAACAAGGGCATATGATCATGCCTAATATTATTTTGAGTGATACTACTGCAAGTATCAGTGAATTATAAAAAATCCAATGGCAACAGTGAATGCAGGACAAGATTTACCAGTTGCAATTTTAAATAGAAATCAACCATCCTCATTAACTTACAAATACACAAAATTTAGAATGGGGTCTTATTTCTTTATGATATACACGCCTTATCACTTGGCGTTAATTTTGTTGTTTCTGTATATTTATTACAGCTTTTCTTTTTTAATTTCAGTAAAAAAAAGTTACTCCTTGAGCTGATAGAAGATAGCATCAATCATGGCAACGCGACCATTCCAAGCTTGTTTTTCTTCTTTTTTTCTTGAATCATCAGGGCAGCTAGATGACCACCACACCGAATCAATAATTCGTGCTATAATTTGTTCCCAATATGTTTCAAGGTCGATCTTTTGAGGTATACCAAAATCTTTGCATAATGCTGGACGATTTTGTCCATCTAAACACACAAAGTAATCAGGGCGCTTCATTGCTAATAATCTACTTGCAATGCCAATCCCACATTTACCAGCAGGAAATGCCTGCTTAAATATTTTAATAAATTGATTGTAGTTAGCTTCATTTACAGGACCTGTCAATGGTATACAATTAAGGGCATTTGATATGTTAGGATCATTATTATTTATTTTGCTATGAAATACTCCTGCACCAACCATGCTACCAAACCATTTCCACTCAATTTCTGAACCATCATCTATTAAGCCTGCCACTTGCTTTCATTGTAATTTAGTAAAACTAGAGAAGATTTGTTTTTCTTTGAAGTAATTATTAATCTCTTGCAGAACTTTGATGTGTTTAGAAAATGAACTGGATTTATCTTTCTCATCTGTTTTTTCTCGTATTTTTTCATAATATTCATTCCATTGTAGTGAAAGAATATTTGACTTTATCATACTTTTTTTGCTTTTATATCCACCATAAACATTTTTTAGACTATCTAGTTTAGTTTTATTTTTCTTCCATATATTCGTGTATTTATTTATTTCTTTTTCGGTCATTTCTTCTGCATATTCCCAATAGTTATCAATAGTTTTCAATATGTCAGTAAATATTTTTTCAGAGCCTTGATCATTACTTGTGATATGAATCATTATTTCATCATTTTTTGTTAATGCTGCCTGTGTAAAATTAGCACTACCAATTAGACATTCCCAATTGCTATTTTCATCTGAAAATAAATACACTTTAGGATGGAAAATTTTATCAGTTTTCAATATAAATTTTACATTCCTATGGCTCGCAAAGATTTTAATGAAATCTGGATGAGTTTGATAAAAATGGGTTCCAACTACCATTTTAGTTATGTGTTTTTTATTGTCTAATAATTTAGATGCAGCGTTTGAATTCATTGATGCCCAAGCTGTGGCTATATAATAGTTAGTATATTTCCCCATTAATTCAACTAATTTATTATCAATATAAGTTGGTTTAGTAATAATTTTCATTTATTTTTCTCCAATTTATTGATTAACTTAAATTCAGTTTTCAGGGAGTTTGTTAAAACATTTATCATTTTAGCCGAGTTGCAATTTCAACAACCTCAGGCAAAATATCCAAAATCAAAGCCAATTGTTGCATAACTAACAGATCATTATTCGTTTTATCATCATCAATTGAAACAGCCGAAATTGTTTCGATATAATCGGTAACGGATTTTTTAATAGCTTGGTATTCACCGTCGATCTTTTTAATGCTTAATAGATTAATAATATAGACCGACAAATCATCAAATAGATCGAAAGTCTGTTTTGAAAGAGGTTTATCGCGATGCGCACCTAAAGTCGAAAGATAGCTAATCAACGTATGATTAAGTGTTAACAAACGAAATCCCTGATCGATAACAACTGGATTCATATGCGGCTCTTTAGTCATCAAACTAATTAATGACGATAAATCTGCATTACTATCATGCGCTGCACGTCTAGCTAAACGATACATAACATCATTAGTTTTACCAGTCAAATACTGACGACCAATTAACGCTAAGTAATGGCTATCGTCATGGCAAACACGATCCACTAATTTAGGTAGATTTCTAAACTTCCAGTCAGGCCAAATAAAGCTCACAGCAAACCATGCAATAAAACAACCAATTAACGTTGCAATAATGCGCGCGACCGCAACTTCAATACTACTTTCGCCAATTAAACTGAAACTAAAAAACACCAATAACGTAATAAACGCAGTAGCGTAAGCATATTGTGAATTTTTAAATAGAAAAAACAGCCAACCGGTGATAATAATTAACACCAACTGCTCAGGAACACTTGGAAATAAAAACGTCAACGGAATACCTACAATAATCCCCAGAATGGTACCGATTACGCGTAATTTTAACCGATATTTTGTAGTTGAATAGTTAGGCTGGCACACAAACAAACTGGTTAAAATAATCCAATATCCATGTTGCAAATCAGAAAAATGAATCACCATATAACCAACAAAAAACACTACACACATACGAATTGCATGACGAAATAGTGCCGATTTTATGGTTAAATTGTTTCTAATTTTGGTAAAAATAGCATAAAAACTGGTTAGTTCTTCATCGATTAACTGATTATCTTCTTCTGCCTTTGGCAAATGTTGTTCAGTATCAATATTAGCAAGTAACAGATCGATAGAAAGCAAATTTTGATGTAAACTTTTAAGCGCTTTAATCATCAGCATATCGCTTTTATGACTAGCATGATATTGATTAATAGCTTCTTCGAGATACGAAAAATAACGTGAAAACAGCTGATCATGCTGATAAGTTTGATTTAACTTAATTGTCATTGCCAATTGCGCACAAGCTTTTGCTTGCAAATTTAGAATACGAGCAAATCTAAATAAAATATCACTATGTTTAAAATGCACACTAAGCGCTTGATAATGTCCATGCGCTGAACTTGCTCGCTCATGAATATCTTGCGCAACAAAATAATAGCTTAGTAACTTTCTAATATAAGCTTGTCCACGATAGCTTTTTAAACGATTAAATAGTGAACGTTTGATATTATTAAATGCACTAATGAGTTGATTATTACTATTGTTTAATTGCAAAGTTTGTTTTTTAAAACCGTCAGATTCATCAGGATCAAACATCGCTGCCTTAGCATCAAGATACTGTGCTAAATCAATAAAACACTGTGAAAGCGATTGTTGGGTTGTGCGAATAGGTTGGATGATCGATTCAATTAACGAAACAACATTATACCAAAGTGCACCTAACAGCAAAAAACAGGGTAAGGTGTAATTATCGGTAAACAAATTATGCCCAAGCATGGTATAGGCAGCAATTAAAAGTGATCCAAACGCAATCACACCGTAACGTTGCCCAAGCGAACCAAGCATGGTAAAAATAAACGTTGAAGAGACCAAACCGATAATAAAAAATGCAGGATAATCAAATAACAACTCGACTGAAAAAGTGGCAATAGCAAAACAGAACAACGTAAGAATTAAATTAATACAACGGCTTAATAGACGAGTATCGATCTCGGTCAAGCCTGCTGCCACAACACCAAGCGTAAGGGGAATAACTAGCGAAGTATACCCAAAATACCACGGAACCAAAGTCGAACCAGTTAAACTAATTGACATCCGAAGACTAAAAAGAAGATTACTGCTGTAAAAGACTTTACGTAAAGACAAAATAAATGTGTGCACGGTGTATTGGGTTTGGTGTATGTTCAAATAATAGCTACTAGAATACTATATTGCATCAAATAGGGAAAGAGTGCAAAAAAGTTGTTTATTTCCAAGAAAAAGAAAAACCAAAAACTTTAATAAAATCAATGGTCTACATGAACGATTTTAAAGTAAAAAACACACTTATAGCACCACAATGCTAATATGCTTGCCTTATTAGAGCGTCAAAATGTGCCAATAACGAAGTAAAGCTAGCACGTCAAACTGGGCTGTTGGGTGTGTTTGTGTTTTAGATGTTATTAGCAATATTAATCATTCCGCAAAAGCCAATATGTCCTAAAGCTAATACCCTATTTTAATTATAAAATTCACCTATCTCTAAAGCCAATCGTTTTCATCTTTACATTTCTTTACAAAAAAGTCCGCCAAAAAACTAGTCAATCATTCCTTAAACGGTTATACTTTCATCGTTTAAGAAAAATGAGCTTACTAAATAAGCGAATAAACATAAAAATTCAAATAAAACAAAATATTACTTGACAGGTGAAACGAAATGCAGTACCATTTTAGGCACAAGGCACTGGCAAACCTATGTCTTAAATTTATCAAATAATCCTATTCGACAAGTTTTTACTCGAAATTTATTTATATCTTCGAAATTATCTCTCGAATTATTTTCGAAATTATCCACAAAACTATCTTTAAAAATTCCATTGGCAGTAGTGCCTTTGTTGTTATTGCCGTACTCTTTAGAATCGCAGGCATTATCGGCCACGACTTCTGAGCGTATTCACGGTACTGCACCTTATTTAACCTTTGATGGCGGTGTTACTAAAGTGACTGAAATAAGGGAATTATTAGGTATTAAGTTATCAGACGGTCGAACATTCACACCGCAAAATAATCCTTCATCATCGACAGCGCCAATCGAGTTACCTAATGTAGGGGATACTTTTGCTGATATTGAAATGATAGTTCCGTCATCAAGCGACTCAATAAATATAAATGACTTAGTGAAACAAGGTGGTATGTCCACACTTTTTAGTACCAAAAAGATAAGGTCATCGATTTCTTTTGTATTCAATCGGCGACTGGTAATTTAATGTTGAATGAAGTCGATTATAATTAAACCAATCCACATAGTGATTAAATTCCAATTTAAGTTGCGCCAGTGAATCAAAAATAGTATTTGACACAAATTCTGTTTTCACTGCTTTGAATGTGCTTTCTGCAATTGCGTTATCATAGGGGCAGCCTTTGCGACTTAAGGACCGTTTAATTCCAAATGCTGTTAAACATTCATCAATCAAATGATTATCAAACTCTTTTC